>JBDNAQ010000377.1:0-8328 GCA_039768345.1 Flavobacteriaceae bacterium | reverse complement strand
GATTATGCATGCCAGTACCGGCATACTCTTTGGCATCGGTATTAAATATCTCTTTTAACTGTTTACTGCGGGGTACCCCAATACGATAACTCTCCCGAGGAACGGGAGTGAAGTTACAGGCTACGATCAGATCATTCTTGGCATCGTGTCCTTTTCGTATAAAAGTAAGGACTGAATTCTCGGCATCCCCATAATCGATCCACTGGAAACCCTCCGAACTGAACTGCTTTTCATAGAGCGCAGGGTGGGTCTTGTAGAGTTTATTCAGGTCTCTTACCAGGTTTTGAACACCGGAGTGGAAATCATATTCGAGCAAATACCAATCCAGGCTATACTGAAAATTCCATTCAGAGGATTGTCCGAATTCACCTCCCATAAAGATAAGATTAGCACCCGGATGGGTAAACATATAACCATAGAGCAATCTCAAATTGGCAAAACGCTGCCACTCATCACCCGGCATTTTATATAGCATAGATTGCTTACCATAAACTACCTCATCGTGAGAAAAAGGCAGCATAAAATTCTCGGTGAAAGCATAGGTCATACTAAAAGTCAGATCGTTCTGATGGTGTTTTCGATAGATAGGCTCCATTTTAAAGTACTCCAGGCTATCGTGCATCCATCCCATCATCCATTTCATTCCAAAGCCCAATCCGCCGATACTCACCGGTTTTGACACCATAGAAAAGGAGGTGGATTCCTCGGCGATGGTCTGTACATCGGGAAAGCTACGGTAAACCTCTTCATTGAGCTCCCGGATAAAAGAAATGGCTTCAAGATTCTCGTTGTTCCCATAGATATTAGGTTCCCACTCACCTTCTTCCCGTGAATAATCGAGATAGAGCATAGAGGCTACGGCGTCGACCCTCAAACCGTCTACATGGTATTGATCTAACCAAAATATTGCGTTGCTGATCAGGAAAGCCCTTACCTCATTTCGCCCGTAATTAAAAATGAGGCTCTTCCAATCAGGGTGATAGCCCCTACGCCTATCCGGGTTTTCATAGAGATTAGAACCGTCAAAAAATCCTAAGCCGTGGGCATCTTCGGGAAAATGTGAAGGCACCCAATCCAGAATCACGCCTATGTCGTTCTTATGCATTTGATCAACAAGCGCTTTAAAGTCTTCGGGGTTTCCAAATCGGGAAGTAGGCGCAAAATATCCGGTAAGCTGATACCCCCACGAAGGATCATACGGGTATTCCATAATGGGCATAAATTCCACATGGGTGAAATTCATATCCTTTACATATTTAACCAGATCGTCTGCCAGTTCTTTATAGCCCAAATATTCGTTGTCGTTCTTTTTCTTCCAGGAACCCAGATGTACTTCATAGACCGAGTAAGGACTGTCTAAGCTGTTTTTTTTCGATCTTCCCTTCATCCAATCTTTATCCTTCCAGGAATACTTAGCGTCCCAAACCACCGAAGCCGTTTTCGGTGGATGTTCGCAATACCTCGCAAAAGGATCAGCTTTTTCGGTTTTGATATCATGATGATTCGAGTGAATCTTGTATTTGTAAATGGCTCCTTTAGCCACCCCTGGAATAAAACCTTCCCAGATACCACTTTCATCCCAGCGCACCATTAACTTGTGTTCTCCTTCCAACCAGAAGTTAAAATCGCCCACCACAGAAACTGATTTGGCCGTAGGCGCCCAAACGGCAAAATAGGTGCCCTTCTCGCCTTCTACTTCTATCAGGTGCGATCCTAATTTGTCGTATAGTCTAAAGTGTTTTCCAGACTTGAATAATCCAATATCGAAGTCCGTAAACAGACTGTGTGCGACTACTTTGGCCATATTTTGATGGTGTTAATGGTTATCATTGATTATGCTCATTATGCCTTCCAGTGGGATTACAGCCCACCGCGGCCTTGAATTCATTTCGTATCCCAGTTCGTATACCGCTTTTTCCAGCATACAGTATTTTAACAGGAAGATGCGTTCCTGCCGGTACCCTATATTGATATTATTTTCTTTGATAAGTGTCTCATAGGTGCCAAGGAAGACTCCAATGAAGTAGCGATAGAGGATTTCACCGGCATGGTATAGATCTTCCTGTGAATAAGGATATTTTTCACCCTGGTTAAAAATGGTCGCATAGACCGAATAGTGAAAAGACCTGAAAATCCCGGCTATATCCTTTAAAGGTGGCTGCTTTACTTTTCTATCGCGGATGGTGCTTTCGGGTTCACCTTCGAAGTCGAGTAGAAAAAAATCATCGTCCTTAACCAAAACCTGCCCAAGATGATAGTCACCATGTACCCTGAGGCGTTCCCCTTTTAACTTGGTCCAGTCGAATTTAACGAACCTTTTCCGTATTTCATTTTTGCGTGCCAGAAACTCCTTGGCCAGATCTAGCGCCAGTCCCTCCAGGCGATGGAGATTATTCTCCACAGTATTTAAACGGTTCTGGAACTGATATAACAACCTGTTTTTCAGCCAGACTTCATAATCGCCGTTAAAATGTTCTGGGGTAAATGCCGTATCCTCAAATTCCGAACCCAGTGCAATATGCATTTCGGCCGTTCGCCTGGCCAATACCTGAAGTTTTAAAAATATGCTCAAACCTGCCCAGTCTATAATTTCCGGGGGTACTCTTCTTATATCCAGCCCTAAAAATAATTCGGTTTGAGGCAAGCGGTGAACATCTATAGATTTATACTCCAGATTACTGAAAATCTTGTGCAGTTCCTTGAGCATGTATTCCCAGGCATCGCCCTGATTGGGCACCAGTTCCTGCATCAGGGCTATAGTGATATTGGCATTCTCAGAATCCCGTATACTCAGGCTTCCCTGGTAAGACGGTGTATTCTTATACTCTTTACGCTCCGATAGAAAGCGACTCATCTCGTAATCGGGATTTTTATCGGCATAGATCCGTCGGAAAAATTTGATCACACAACGATCGTTGATAATCACAGATGTATTGCTTTGTTCCAGGCCCATAAAACGGGAAGACTCGTACTGGTTTTCGGGGAAATTGACACTTTTATGATACTGTACTCGTGTAGTGTCATTGGGTTCGGCAGTTAGAATGCGTTCAAAGACAAGCTTCCTAAACGCTTCAAGATTGATCGCATCGATAATAAAACCCTCCTGTCCCTTGATTGAGATCGGGAGTATTCGATCCTTTTCCGCAAAGCTCTCATCAGATACAAAAGCGATGGGTAAAAAATAATGCTGATAGAAGGCCTCCTCATAATTCACCTCGAGTAACAAGCCATAATATACCTCTCCTTTTTGCTGGATTCGAAAATATTCCTGAAGCTCTATGTATTTTAATTTGCTGGACTTGCCCCCATACCATCTTTGTTTAAGTACGTAGTCTTCCAATACATCGGAAAGAAATATTTTGATAAATTTTTTATCCTCCAATAATTCCTCCCAACTCACATCGAAGCTGTAGGGTGGGTGAATAAGGCTGTCCTCTTTTTTCTTGGCCATAATTACAGATTAATTTCGAACAAATGGAAGGGTAACGCCGGGTGTAATTCGACAAAATTCCATTCGTTATACCAGAGGTAACCGCTATCGGTCACCAGGTCGTGCATTCTCATTTCGTGTCCCTGCTGTATACCCATTTCATCGAGTGGTAATTGAACCATTCCCTGCTGGGCATAATGTGGATCCAGGCTGATAACCACCAATATCAGGTCGTCCCTGCTATCATTCCATTTATAAAATGCGATCAACCGTTCGTTCTCTATATAACAGAATCTGATATTGTTGGTTTGCTGTAATGCAGGATGATGCTTCCTGGCATGGTTTAATTTTGTAATCACATGGGTAAGCTTATTCTCTATGGACCAATCCCAGTGCCTGACCTCATATTTTTCACAGTCCAGATATTCTTCTTTTCCCGGCAATGCATCTGTAACCATATATTCAAATACAGGACCGTAAATACCTATGCTACTGCTAAGTGTAGCGGCAAGAGTATAGCGTATAATATGCATGGTATCATTGGATCCCTGAAGGTGATAAGGATTGATATCAGGGGTATTGGGCCAAAAATTCGGACGATAATACTCCTTCATCTCAGACTGGGTCAGTTCTACCATATAGTCTATGATGTCCTGCTTGTGAACTCTCCAGGTGAAATAGGTATACGACTGGGAGAATCCTTGTTTAGCCAGTTGCTGCATTACTCGCGGGCGTGAAAAAGCCTCGGCGAGGAATAGCACATCAGGGTGTTTTTTCTTCACCTCTGTGATCAGCCAGTTCCAAAAATAATAGGGCTTGGTATGTGGATTATCGACCCTGAAAATCTTAACTCCAAAACCTATCCAATAGAGGGTTACATCGAGTAATTCGGCCCATAATTCTTTATAGGCAGGAGATTCAAAAAAGAAATTTACAATGTCCTGATACTTTTTAGGCGGGTTCTCGGCATATTGCATGGTCCCATCGGGCCTTTTTCTGAACCATTCGGGATTTGATGTAATATAGGGGTGATCTGGTGCTGCCTGAAACGCCAGATCGAGTGCAATTTCCAAATCGAGCTTATTGGCCTTTTTAACCAAACGCCTAAAATCTTCTTCTGTTCCCAATTCAGGATGAATGGATTTATGGCCGCCGAGCTGTGAACCAATGGCCCAGGGCACACCGGAATCACCATCCCTGGCTTCAACAACATTGTTTCGCCCCTTGCGGTTCACCTCTCCAATAGGATGAATGGGAGGGAAATAAATCGTATCGAAACCCATCTCTGCGATCCTTCCCAAAAGACCTTCACAATCCTTAAAGGTACCATGCTTTCCCGGCACCGCCGAAGAGGACCTCGGAAAGAATTCGTACCAGGTGCTGAAATTCGCTTTCTTTCTGTCTACATAAACCCTGAGTTCCTCACTGACATTAGCGAGAAAACGCTGAGGGTATTCCAAAAACAGCTGGTGAAGTTTTTCGGAGGTGGCTTCCTTTATCGCTTTATCATAAGCTTTCTCATCCTTAAAATCTGCCATGAGTCGCTCCAAATAAGACTTTTTAGCCCCATCCACTTTTTTAACGATAAATTTCAGGTATTGTACTCCATCGAGCAATTCGCTGTGTACGTGTTGCCCGTCCTTGATCTTCGCCTCAATACCGTGTTGCCAGTTCAGGGCATGATCTACCCAAGCTGCTATACTATAATGGTAAAAGCCTTGTTTTTCAACCTTAAATGATGCCGTATATGCATCGTTAAGTTCGGCTGACATTCTAATTGCTGTGGTTTTTTTATTTTTTTCGTGCCTGAATAGTAATTCGGCCTGGATCACATCGTGTCCATCTCCCAAAACATCTGCACGAACCTCCACAATTTCTTCCACCACCCTTTTAATGAAAAAAGCGCCGCAGTTGAGCTGTGGCGTCATATTTTCAATGACAACACGTTGTTGCTTGAACATATTTGCTTATTGCTTGTATTCGGTTAAAAATAGGAAATTAAAGCTAATTCAAAATTCCATGTTACATAAAATTCACAGGCCAGCTCTAAAAATCTTTTTTGGCCCGAATCCAATTTTGGCCCGCTTTTTGATTTTTTAGAAACATATGCAGGTTTTACAGCATAAAAAAGAAGAAACCCGCTAATCAAATCAGGAATTAAAATTTAGAGTTATGAAAAATATTACATGGATTTTCGGTACGGTAATTTTGATGTTCATCAGCGCCTGTGAAGGCCCGGTAGGCCCTCCGGGACCTCCTGGATTTGATGGAGTTGACGGACAAGATGGTATTAACCTCCTTGGCCAGGTCGTCGAAATAGAAGGAACTTTTGAAGCGTCTAATGATTATGCCTTGTTTTTCGAATTTCCACAAACTATCGAGGTTTTTGAATCGGATGTGGTGCTGGTGTATATTCTATGGGCCCAGACCGAAGACGCAGATGGTCTTCCGGTTGATATCTGGCGACTCCTTCCTCAGACACGATTGCTCGACCAGGGAATTCTCCAATATAACTACGATCACACCTTCTTCGATGTGAGCATTTTTCTGGAGTCTGATTTTGATCTGGCGACACTACAACCCGGTGATACCGATAACCAAATTTTCAGGATTGCGGTATTGCCTGCAGATTTTGTACAGGGTTCAAGAGTCAACCTCTCTAATATTGAAGTTGTGATGGGCATGCTGAACGTAAAAGAAAGCGATATACAGCGAGTTAGCCTATAATAAGCTCTTTAATTTATGAATGAAGCCTGCAGATTTAAATCCGCAGGCTTTATTTTTGTAAATCGATCTCCTCTTTGAAAGGAAGTAGGTGGTATCACGTCAAAGTAAAAGAGAACAAAAAAATTTGATATGAAAAAGTTAATGCTCATTATACTCTGCATAAGTTTCGGGTGCAGGGGCGTATCTCAGGAAAATGAAATCGCAACCACAAAGACAAGCGACAAGCAGTCTTACAAGGTCGAAAAAACAGATGCCCAGTGGAAGGCTGAACTCAGCGATATCGAGTATTATATCCTTCGAAGGGCAGGTACCGAAACGCCGGGTTCGAGCGAACTATTAAATAATAAGGATGAGGGAACCTATGTATGTGCGGCATGCGGAGCCCCTCTCTTTAAAAGTGAGCATAAGTTCGAATCAGGCACTGGCTGGCCAAGCTTTGACCGGGAAATCGAGGGGCAGGTGGCCTTCGATGTCGATTACAAAATCGGGTACAAAAGAACAGAGGAGCACTGTGCGACCTGCGGCGGGCATTTAGGGCATGTTTTTGATGACGGCCCCCGTGCCACTACCGGCAAAAGACACTGTGTCAATGGGGCAGCACTTGACTTTATCCCCAAGTCGGATTAATCGTCTGCACCTCAAATGAATTTTCCAGAACACTATCTACAAAATATCATCCGGGAATTCCGGCGTTACAAATCGTTGGGTGACCGCTGTTTTGAGCAACTTAACGATAGCGATATCCATTGGTGCCCTGATGATCAGAGCAATAGTATTGCCTTAATAGTAAAGCATCTGGCCGGCAATATGTTGAGTAGGTGGACTAATTTCCTGATCGAAGACGGTGAGAAGTCGTGGAGAAAAAGAGACACAGAGTTCGAAGATCCTTATTCTTCCCGAAACGAAATGATTGAAGCCTGGGAAAAAGGTTGGCAATGTGTTTTTGAGGCACTGGAAACGATCAACAATGAAAACTTCTTCGGGAAAATCCGAATCCGTAACGAGGAACATAGTATTCCTGAGGCCTTGAACCGCCAGCTGGGACATTATGCCTATCACACAGGTCAGATCGTATGGATCTCGAAGAAAATCAGAGGCGCTGAATGGCAGCCCCTGACCATCCCCAAAGGAAAATCGGAGGATTTTAACAGATCCATGTTTGGAAAATAGGACCATCCGGGTTCAGGCCTTCACATGCTTTTACTTTTACAAGGAATTAGTGTCGCTCTATTGGCTTTCGGTATGGTTTTGTACCTTTGTCAATTCAAAAATCAAAAATCAAAAACTACATAGATGAGCCATTTCGATGTTATAGTCCTTGGCAGTGGCCCGGGAGGATATGTTACCGCTATCAGAGCTTCACAGCTGGGTTTAAAAACGGCAATTATTGAAAAGGAAAGCCTCGGTGGGGTATGCCTTAATTGGGGTTGTATCCCTACAAAAGCATTGTTGAAATCGGCTCAGGTATTTGAATATCTCAAGCATGCCGGAGACTATGGCCTGGTTGTAGAGGGTGCCGACAAAGACTTCAATGCAGTAGTAAAGAGAAGCCGTACTGTAGCTGATGGAATGAGCAAAGGCGTTCAGTTTTTGATGAAAAAGAACAAGATTGAAGTGATCAATGGTTTTGGAAAGGTAAAACAAGGTAAGAAGATCTCTGTGAAGGGCGATGACGGCAAAGAAACCGAGTATAGTGCAGACCATATAATCATTGCCACTGGAGCACGCAGCAGGGAACTACCGAGTTTACCCCAGGACGGTAAAAAAGTGATCGGGTATAGGGAAGCTATGACTTTGGAGAAACAACCCGAAAAAATGATCGTGGTGGGAAGCGGTGCCATCGGAATAGAATTTGCTTATTTCTACAATGCGATGGGAACCGAAGTTACGGTGGTCGAGTTTTTACCCAATGTCGTACCGGTGGAAGACGAAGAAGTTTCTAAACAACTCGAAAGAAGTTTTAAAAAGGCAGGGGTTAAGATCATGACCTCTTCGGAAGTTACCAAGGTAGAGACCGGCGAAAATGGTGTTAAGGCAACGGTAAAAACCCCAAAAGGCGAGCAGGTACTCGAAGCCGATATTGTGCTTTCGGCCGTGGGTATCAAGACCAATATCGAAAATATCGGCCTCGAAGAAGCAGGCATAGCTACAGACAGGGATAAAATTGTAGT
>JBDNAQ010000075.1:0-3819 GCA_039768345.1 Flavobacteriaceae bacterium | reverse complement strand
CATGGAAATTGAGATGGTAATGATTTTCAAGAAGTTAAGTAGGTAGTTTTTTATCATAGAAACAAAATTAGTTTATATTCTGTCAATTGGAAAACAAAAGACATGCCGAAACAAAAAAGGAGCAGATAAACTATCTGCCCCTTTTTTTTCCGATCCAAATATACGGATTATTTTACTTCCTCAAAATCAACATCTTCAACATTATCTCCTTCCTTGGAATCTCCTTCAGCAGAATCCTGGCCATTAGCCGAAGGACCTTCCTGCTGTGACTCTGCCTGAGCCTTGTACATTTCTTCAGAAGCTTGCTTCCAGGCCTCATTGATCTTCTCAAGCGCCGGGCTGATGACAGCAAGGTCTTTAGATTCATAGGCTTTTTTCAATTCCTCTAATGCATCCTCAATCGGTTTCTTCTTGTCATCAGACAGTTTTTCACCAAATTCCTTGAGTTGTTTTTCGGTCTGAAAGATCATACTGTCTGCCTCGTTGAGTTTTTCAGCGGTTTCCTTGGCCTTTTTATCGGCTTCGGCATTCGCTTCGGCATCCGCTTTCATTTTTTCGATTTCCTGGTCCGTAAGACCCGATGATGCTTCTATGCGAATATCCTGAGTCTTATTGGTAGCCTTATCTGTAGCAGAAACCTTAATAATACCATTGGCATCTATATCGAAGGTAACTTCGATTTGAGGTGTTCCTCTTTGAGCGGGTGGTATCCCATCCAAATGAAAGCGCCCGATAGTTTTGTTATCTGTAGCCATTGGCCTTTCACCCTGCAAGACGTGTATCTCTACTGAAGGTTGATTGTCCGCAGCAGTAGAAAAAATTTGTGACTTCTTGGTCGGGATCGTGGTGTTCGCCTCAATCAACTTGGTCATCACACCGCCCATGGTTTCAATACCCAGTGATAGCGGAGTAACATCGAGAAGAAGTACATCTTTTACATCTCCGGTAAGGACTCCACCCTGGATAGCCGCTCCAACAGCGACAACTTCATCGGGGTTTACACCTTTGGAAGGTTTCTTCCCAAAAAACTTTTCAACCGCTTCCTGAACAGCGGGGATCCTGGTAGATCCTCCTACAAGGATAATTTCATCGATATCGCTTTTAGACAGACCGGCAGCTTTCAGCGCTGTTTCACAAGGCTCAATAGTACGTTTTACCAGGTCGGCGATCAATTGTTCAAATTTTGAACGAGACATAGACCTTACCAGGTGTTTCGGACCCGATGCGGTAGCTGTTACATAGGGTAAATTGATCTCGGTTTGGGAAGAAGAGGAAAGCTCAATTTTAGCTTTCTCTGCCGCTTCTCTTAAACGTTGCAGTGCCATGGCATCATCCCTCAGGTCGATACCTTCATCTTTTTTGAATTCTTCTGCCAGCCAATCGATGATCTTTTGGTCTACATCATCTCCTCCCAGGTGAGTGTCCCCATCAGTAGATAACACCTCGAAAACTCCGTCGCCCAGTTCAAGTATGGAAACATCATGTGTACCTCCACCAAAATCGAATACTACGATTTTACGGTCCGTATCTTTCTTGTCAAGCCCATAGGCCAATGAGGCAGCGGTAGGTTCATTAATTATTCGTTCCACTTTAAGTCCTGCGATTTCTCCGGCCTCTTTCGTGGCTTGCCGCTGAGCATCGTTGAAATATGCAGGAACGGTAATGACTGCCTGAGTAACTGTTTGTCCCAGATAGTCTTCTGCCGTTTTCTTCATTTTCTGAAGGATCATAGCCGAAAGTTCCTGAGGCGTGTAGAGGCGCCCGTCTATATCGACTCTTGGCGTATTGTTATCTCCTTTGACAACTTTATAAGGTACTCGTTCTGCCTCGGTCTTAGACTCGGAGAACTTGTTGCCCATAAAGCGTTTTATTGAGTATATGGTTTTGTGTGGATTTGTGACTGCTTGTCGTTTTGCGGGATCTCCCACCTTAATTTCACCCCCTTCGACGAATGCAATCACCGATGGAGTGGTGCGCTTTCCTTCCGCATTGGGGATCACCACCGGTTCGTTACCTTCCATTACAGAAACACACGAATTGGTGGTCCCTAAATCTATTCCGATAATTTTGCTCATTGCGTATATTTTATTAATTGTGATTCCAGTTCAACTTCGGGTACAATATGACAAACAATATGCCAATAGCGGAAACCTGACATGATGTCATTTAATTTACTTCAGGCTTAGAGAGATTGTGCCTTGAGAGGAGTAAATAGTCTGGCCGGTCTGCTTACTGGTCGCAACCTTGTCTGCGTCTGGTATCCGCAAGGTAAATGATGTGCCACTGGTGCCCATCATTAAACAATTGAAAAGAATTCACCCCACAATGCCTCAACCGATCGCCGATCCAAAATCTGTATGGTGTCCAGACATGAGCCATCGGACCATCGATCTGAATATTGAATTCCAATAATTCTTCCCTGTATTCCAGTGTGTCGGGAATCGCCATAAGACCAGATAAGAACTGCTCAAATGATTCGGTTCTGAAACGGGAATGGCCATCCTTATCGAATCCCATGGTCTGTAGTACCATGTCTTCTCTCACCATTTTTTTAATTTCAGTACTGTCTTGTGCATGAAAGGCTTCGAAAAAAAGTTCGATTTGTTGTTTTACTTCCGATGAAGGGGTTGATTGTGTGAAACCGTTAATACCAGGCAGAAAAAGAATTATAAGCAGGGTCCAATTTAAGCAAGCCATAGACTAAAATTTTTGATTTCCTAAAATACAATATTATTGACTCCTGCTGTGGTAACATTATGCAATCCAACAAAACTCCTTACATTTAACACGCCAAACGAACTATAATGTCTATTGCAAAAAAAGAATATAAAAGGGTCACTGTAAAGTCGCTAGTAGAGATGAAACAGAATGGGGAAAAGATCTCCATGCTCACCGCCTATGACTATTCGATGGCCCTCATAGTTGATACCGCCAATGTGGATGTTATCCTGGTGGGAGATTCTGCCAGCAATGTGATGGCAGGTCATGAAACCACACTGCCCATTACGCTCGATCAGATGATCTATCACGCTTCGTCCGTAATACGCGCTGTGAAAAGAGCGCTGGTGGTAGTCGATATTCCATTTGGAAGCTACCAGAGCGACCCTAAAGAAGCCCTGCGATCGGCCATCCGCATAATGAAGGAAAGCGGGGCCCATGCCGTAAAGGTCGAAGGAGGTATCGAAATCAAAGAATCAGTAAAACGGATCCTTAATGCAGGTATTCCGGTGATGGGCCACCTGGGCCTGACACCGCAGGCTATCTATAAATTTGGATCCTATACCGTTCGGGCAAAAGCAAAGGATGAAGCCGAAAAGCTTCTCGAAGATGCCTTGCTACTCGAGAAGCTTGGTTGTTTCGCCATAGTACTGGAAAAAATACCGGCTGCGCTCACCAAAAAGGTATCTGAGAAGCTTTCCATTCCTACCATCAGTATCGGTGGTGGCAGAGATGCCGATGGCCAGGTATTGGTGATCCACGACCTCCTGGGCATGACCCACGAATTCAATCCGCGTTTCCTAAGACGCTATATGAACCTTTACGAGGATATGGGTAATGCTATTTCCCAATATGTGAAGGATGTAAAAAACATGGATTTCCCGAGTAAGGAAGAGCAATATTGATCGGTGTGCCCGTAAAGATGATTTCCACTCCACAAAACCTTCAGGTACTCTACGAAGATAATCACCTGATCGTAGTCAATAAACGCCCCGGCGATATCGTACAGGGCGACATTACCGGAGACATGCCGCTGAGCGAAGTGGTAAAGGCATATATAAAAAGAAAATACGAGAAGCCGGGTGCTGTTTACCTGGGGGT
>JBDNAQ010000376.1:0-3963 GCA_039768345.1 Flavobacteriaceae bacterium | reverse complement strand
CTAATAGATTCTAAATTGAATGTGATGGTCCTTCAGAGCGGTAGAAAACTGGTGGAGAACTATGTGAAGGCTAAAAAGTAACTTTTCGTGTTTAGTCTGATTTACAACTGAGAGCCATACTGATATTGCATTAGTGAGATTTTTCAACACATTGCTTGCTTATCCAAATTCCTTATTGGATAACCTCGGTTAGATGCTCCCCGTTCTTCTAAATTTAAGAATTCAAGTTTTGATTATCGCCCTAAATCACGGATTGCCCGGACCTTAAATTTGCGGTGCTCTACATTTTTATTATAATGATACGAAGTATTGCCATCGCTAAATCGTATAAGTCTTGCCTGGTATTCATCATACTCTGTAGCACTCCAATACAATCCGCCAGTAAATTCGCCACTATTGGTTGCACCCTGCCCTATGGTCTGGTACATTAAGCTTAGTTCATCGAAGGTTGGCAATCTCCAACCCTCACCTAATTGCTCGTGAATATTGGCAGCATCTTGCCATGTCATGGGCCCGGCATCATCAAGGTGTGCTATTTTACCCGTATTATCAGAATGATTAAATACAAAAATAATTCCTCCATTGTAGATGTCACCAACACCTAAATTTGTAGAAGGCGCTACATTTTTCAGGGTATTGTTATTAGTTTTTTCCAATGTAACTGAATCCTTGCTATCAGTGTTGTTTAATTCCGGCAAAGTGGGCTGGAGTTCTTCTGAATCCGTCTTGAATATTGAAAAAGCCCATATTCCTGCAATAACAAGTAGCGCTACGAGAGACCCTTTAAACAAAATTTTTTTCATGTTCCTGTCTTTCTTCGCCTGCGTTCCTTCATCCTTCTCTTTTACCTCATTTATAAGCTTGATCCGTTTTTCTTCCTCTATATAACGCTTAGCTTCCACTTCTTCCTTAGGTGTGGTCTCCTGTCTGGTTTTTATAATAGGTGCCACTTCTGGCCGTTCTTCATTCTTGTCTGTTTCCCCCGTATTTTTCTCGATTTCTTCTTCTTGCTTAGGTTTTACTCTGTCATTCTCCTCTACTCTACTACTGGCCGAAGTTTCCACACCTTCCCTAATCCTCTTCTCCTTCTCGGCTATTCTTTTTGCCATAGCTTCTTCCCACAATCTATCTTCCTCTGCTCTTCTTTTAGCCGACGCTTCTGCAGCTTCCATAATTCTTTTTGCTACTTCGGCCCTTCTTTTAACTTCTGCGTTTTCCAGAAGTCCGTCCTCTGAAATGGTGTCATTTTCTTCCTCTTCCTGCTGTTCGTCTACATCTTTCACGGTTTTCTCTTCTATTTCAATTTTGGTTCCCTCCTGATTCAGACTAACTACAAATGGTGTAATTATCCTTTGTATCCCTTCAATAACCTCCTTGCAGACCAGATCGGTTGATTCCCAATCGCTCATGGACTTTCCCCCTTCCGGCAATACCTGGAAATCACTTAAATCAACTCCATAATCCTTCAATTCAAGATCCAGATCCGCTCTGCATTCATCAATAATCACCGGGATCAACATAGCCTTGTTTTCTTTGTTTCTGTCGATGACGGCTTTAAATTGGGGCTGTTTGATAAATTGAGTGTCTGTGAACTCGTTACTCAGCATGAGGAGTACTATATCGGTATGATGTATACGTGAATCAAAATGCGTTTTCCACGGCTGACCCGGAATAACAGGGTCATCGTGCCAAAAAGATACATCGAAGGCTTCGCTTAAGGGATCTGAATGACGTAAAAGATCGAGCACAGTATCTTTATCCGCCAAGGTGTAGAGCACCAAAATATTTACCTTCCGACCCATATCGTTTACAAATTACTCATTATAAAGGATTTCGGTACATGCCTTATCGCAGGAGAAAATCTAAAATTTTCCGTTTGCATAGATGAACTACCTTTTCTAATATAGAAAATAATAAGATGGGTATTGATATTGTTATCAAAATAATGCAAGTTCTAATTCGCTGTCAATGTGCTGTATAAGGCTAAGAAAACAGGAATAAATTTTCATATTTCGGGTATTACAGCCATCCTTCCCTATCCGGGCTCCGATACTGAATAGCTTCTGCAATATGTTGATCAGATAGATCATTTAAACCTGCTAAATCGGCAATAGTCTTTGATACCTTCAGAATTTGTTCATAGGCGGTAGAATAGAAGGCAATCGCCTGGCAAGGATTGTTTTCCTACCACCAGGTGGTCCGATAAGTAAAATGTTGTGTCTGCCTGCATCTGCTATTTCCGTACATCGTTTTAAGCTCTCCTGGCCTTTAACATGGTCATAATAAAAGTCAGTGAAGAGGTTTCTCTTAAGGGGACCGTCCTTAAAATTCGAAGGTACTGTGCGTAATGGCTTTTTGCTGTCTGAAATGATCGATCACCTGGGTTATATTTGAAGCCCCATAAACATTAAGGCCTTCTACTATGGCTGCTTATCAGTGTTCATCTGGTAAAATTATTCTGTAAATTGGAGGGCAATACTGCTAACAGCTGGAAATATCTATAACCGACATATAAATTATGACAGCAATCAGCTATAGTTGTGGCATTAGTAAGAAACCTTTAATGGGGGTCACAATTGGTGATAAATTTGATGAGATAGTAAACCGCTTCCCTGATCATGAAGCTTTGATTGTACATCATCAGGGTATCAGATGGACCTATTCCCAGTTACAAGAGCAGGTAAATAACTGTGCAAAAGCCCTGTTGGCCTTAGGCATACAAAAAAAAGACCGGGTGGGGATTTGGTCCTCAAATCGTTATGAGTGGACTGTTCTGCAGTTTGCCACTGCCAAGGTGGGAGCTATTCTGGTCAATATTAATCCCTCTTATCGAATCCACGAGTTGGAATATGCCCTGAACCAGTCCGGTTGCAAGATTTTGGTCATCGCCGATAATTTCAAATCCTCCAATTATGAAAAGATGATTTTGGAATTGGCCCCTGAACTGGGTTTTGCGGCTATTGGTAAGCTGCATGCCTCTATCCTGCCTGAACTGACAACCGTAATATCCCTATCGGAGGGTCCTTCGGAGGGTATTCTGTCTTGGTCTGATTTTATCGGAAATTCAGATGTATGTTCCACAGAAGTATTCAACAAAAGGCAAAAGGAACTTGATTTTGACGATCCGATAAATATTCAGTACACCAGCGGTACCACCGGATTCCCTAAGGGAGCAACCCTGAGCCATCATAATATCTTGAATAACGCCTATTTTGTTGGGAGGACTATGGAATTAACCGAAAAGGATCGTGTTATAATACCTGTCCCCCTATATCATTGTTTCGGTATGGTTCTCGGTAATCTGGGATGCATGACCCATGGCGCAACCATGATCTATCCAAGTGAGGGTTTTGAACCACTTTCTGTTTTAAAAGCCGTGGAAAGCGAAAAAGCAACTGTTTTATACGGGGTGCCCACCATGTTCATCGCTGAGTTAGAGCATCCTGAGTTTGAAACGTTTGATCTGAGAAGCCTGCGTACAGGAATTATGGCCGGTTCCCCGTGTCCGATAGAAGTCATGAGAAAAGTACACTCGTTAATGAACATGAGCGACGTTCAGATCGCTTATGGAATGACAGAGATAAGCCCTGTATGCACACAAACCAAAATGGGAACACCACTTGAAAAACAAATAGGCACTGTAGGGCAGGTCCATCCCCATCTGGAGGTAAAGATCATCAATCCTGATACCGGGCAGGTGGTACCCCTTGGGATCACAGGGGAACTTTGCACAAGAGGCTACAGTGTGATGCTGGGATATTGGAATAATGAAAAGCAAACCAAATCGACCATTGATGCTGCAGGTTGGATACACACCGAAGATTTAGCCACTATGGATGAGGAAGGGTATGTCAATATTGTAGGGCGTTTAAAGGATATGATTATCAGAGGAGGTGAAAATATTTATCCCAAAGAAATTGAGGAATTTCTGTATGGTCATCCCAAAGTAAGCGATGTAAAGAT
>JBDNAQ010000375.1:0-17357 GCA_039768345.1 Flavobacteriaceae bacterium | reverse complement strand
CGCATAATAGGGGGATATCATTAAATATACGATCACACCAGAAATCGCCACATAAAGCCAAACAGGAAAAGTGATCCTGGCCAGTTTTTTATGTGAATCAAATCTTTTCAAATAAGCCCGGGCATAGGTCTTTAAAACGAGCGGAATAATAACAATCGACAAGGCAATATGAGATATCAGAATAAAGAAATAAATATATCGCAATACTCCTTCCCCACCGTAAGGGGTGGCATCCGAGGTCATATGGTACGCGATGTACATGAGCAGAAATAAAATTGAAAGCCCGATACAAGTCGTCATAAGATTTTGATGCAACTGCCTTTTGCCATTTTTTATCGCCCAGACCGCAAGGATCAATAATAAGGCGGTAAGCGCGTTAATACCGGCATAAATGGGTGGTAAAAAATAGAGCGGATCAACATTTGGGAGTCGTACACGAAATAGTAAGACCACTACCAAAGGAACGATGATTGAGATCGCCGTGATCCATCGATTGAATTTTTTTTCCCGTTCTTCTAGCTCCATCGTTTTATTCCTCCAACAACTTCCTGATATCTTCCTTCAGCATACTGATCTGCTGGGTTTCCCCTTCGGCATTGGTTTTCTGCTCTTCTGAAATCGTTCCTCTATAATAGATAATGGGATTGCCAAAATTATCGAGCCGACTTCTGATAAACCCTTGCTTATCGATCAGTGCAAACATTCCGGAGTGTTCGAATCCTCCGGGTACCTGGTCATCTATCGCCGCATACATATTAAATCCTGTATTGGCAAGTTCGTAAACCTGTTCCAGATCACCGGTAAGCAAGTGCCAATCCATATCTGAAATACCATAGTTCTCTGCGTATTGTTTTAAAACCGTTGGTGTATCATGCTGTGGATTGATCGTAAATGACGCCAGTCCGAAATTCTCGAATTCCCTGAATTCTTCCTGTAATTCCACCAGGTTTCTGCTCATCATCGGACAAATACTGGGGCAGGTAGTAAAGAAAAAATCGATAACAAATACCTTCCCCTTATAATCCTCGTTGGAAATTACCATACTGTCCTGATTGATAAAAGAAAAATCAGGAACCTTCCGCCGTTCACCATTAAGTGTGATAAATGCAAGCTTTTCCGACGATTCCAGCTGATGCATTCTGTTCTCGTCTACCACCTTCTTATGGCTGATCCTGCTTGTAATTTTCGGAATGAATATGATGCCAAAAACCAGGACTACCAGTGAAACCCATACATATGTATACTTGTTCTTTTTCATGGGTTATCGCCTGCTGATTTTCGTTTCTTCAATGCAAGTCGGTACTCGGCCAGAATAATCTTAACATCGTCTACCATTTTATTATTGATATCGGCCACGGAAGTTGCGTTGAATCCATATTTAAGGCCATTATTTTCGTCATCATTCCTTCCCCTGAGATTTCTTTCTTTGTCAATAATAAACACATAAGGCGAACTTAGGTATTCATCTAGCACAAGATCGGTATTCAAAGCATCGAAGAGTTGCCGGATCTCGGTTTCGGTGGCATAAATAAATTTCCAATTGCGGGTATCGGCCAGTGTACTTAACTCCTTTTTCAGGGATTCTACTTTTTCCTCGGTACCCACAGGAACAACCATCAGCATCTGGAAATCTGTGAACTCATAGAAACGCTTATATATTTTTTGGTTAAGGTTGAAGGCATTGGTTTTTTTAAGCTCGAGATCTTCACCTAAAAAACCCAGTATGGATATCTTGCCTGAGAACCGCTCCGAACTATCGAGCTGATCAAGTTCTCCTATATCCTCAGTGATTACAGGAAGTCTCCCAAAGTTGGTAACCCCTGAGGCAAAGAAGAGATATACCACCAGAGGAAAGACAAACAAGATTATTAAAACAAACTTCTTTTTCACCAGTATTTATACAATGCTGCAAAATTAAAAAAGACGGTCCTGAAACCGTCTTTTTTTAATGTTAATTCCTTATTAGAAATCCCAGGTGACGAATCCGTCCCTGAAGACGCTATAAATATAGTCTGCCTCATATAGCAAGATAAAGATCAGGTAGCAAACCAGGAAAATCGGGGTCCAAACTATCGCTCTTCTCAGCGAACTTCTTTCGTCGCGTAAGTGCATAAAATCCCAGGCGATATAGTACGCCTTAACCAGGGTAAGTGCTATAAAGATCCAGTTAAGCAGCTTCATCCCCATAAAGGTATTGGCTGTAAGTACATCGGGTTTTGTGATCCCCAATCCTACTTCTACCGCTGTAACAATGGTAAGAAATACAAGTACGCCCCAGATTTTTTGGATGTTCGACTTAAACTTGAGCAGGCCTCTGAAAATTTCGAGTTTATGTTCGTGCGCCATATACTAATCTTAAATTTTAAACGAGATAGAAAAATGTAAAAACAAATACCCACACCAGGTCTACAAAATGCCAGTAAAGACCTACTTTCTCCACCATTTCATAATGGCCTCTCCTTTCATAAGTACCCAGTATGATATTAAAGAATATGATAATATTGATCACCACTCCGGAGAATACGTGGAATCCGTGAAAACCTGTGATAAAAAAGAAAAAGTCTGCAAATAAACGGCTCCCGTATTCATTGTGGATAAGATTAGCGCCTTCTACTACCTCCTTAGCGTCTTTAATTCTGGTGAGCGATTCCTCTCTGGTGAGAAGTTGTTTTTCCCCATCTTCGGTAATAGTTTCTGTTCTAATTAAAATATTGGGATTTGCCAAAAGCCCCTCGGTAACTTCATTCACAGAGTAAGACGGTAATGCTTTATCCTGATAAAACCAAACACCGTTTCTTAGTTCATGATCTACTCTTTCACCAGGCAAGGTCTTGGCAAAATCTGCCAATGCAGCACGTTCACCGGTATCAGCTTTTACGAACTGAAGGATACGCCCGCCTCTGGTTTCGATAGCGCCGTAGTCTCCCTTTATGAAGGTAGCCCACTCCCATGCCTGCGAACCCACAAAAATCGCCCCACCAATAATGGTTAGGAACATATAGAGTATGACTTTCTTCTGTATCATTTTATGACCGGCATCTACAGCGAGCACCATAGTAACGGAAGACATAATCAGTATAAATGTCATAAACGCTACATAGTACATCGGGTAATTACCGTGGAAAAAAGGTACATGAGTGAATACCTCATCGGCGATAGGCCAAGTTTCGATAAACTTAAATCGGGAAAAACCATAAGAGGCAAGAAAGCCCGAAAAAGTTAGCGCATCTGAAACGATGAAGAACCACATCATCAGTTTGCCATAACTGGCATCTAATGGTCTGTTTCCGCCTCCCCATACGCGGCCTTCCGAAGCAGTGGTAACCGATGTTTCCATAAATTAAAATTGATGTTTGTTGATTAATGGCAAATTTACATTTTTTTACTACAAACAAAAGTGGAAATTGGTAAAACCCGAGAATTTTGGATTTTATCTGTAGAAATAGAAAAACAAGACCAGGTATACCCACAACAGGTCTAAAAAATGCCAGAAAGTGGCTCCCAATTCCATCCCTAGCATATTTTTGGCAGAATATTTACCCTTGATCTGATTGATGAGCACTACCAGAAGTGAAAGAAGCCCGGCCACCACATGTAAAATATGTACAGCGGCAATAAGGAATATGTAAGACATGGTAATGCTGCTACTTGGGCCAGTAAAATAATATCCTTGTCCGATCAATTGCGAAAAACCGTAAAATTGGATAGCGATGAATCCAACGCCCAGTAAGAAGGTCAGGACCAACCATTTTGTACTGTTGGTACTCTGATCCTTTCTTAATGATTTTTGGGCCAATATGTAGGTGAAGCTGCTCAAAATGATCATCGCGGTACTGTATAAGAAAGCCGTAGGCAGTGTAAAATCATCAATCCAGTCTTCTCGGGTACTACTAACAATGTAGGCGCTGGTCCAGCCTGCAAAACCCATAATTAAACTGGCCATTCCAAACCAGAGCATCATTTTCTTGGCCCTGGCATTTTTCTCTTCAGGAGAGCTTTGTGTTACATCCATGGTTTAGTATAGAAATTTATCGACCACATAAGTGATTTGCATAAGGGTTATGTAACTCACACTGGCAATCATCAACCCCTTTGCGGTTTTATTATCACGCCTTTCAAATAATCTGAAAGCAAAAAACAACATCACCAGCCCCATTAGAAGGACCAGAATCGCAGCCGGAACAGTCAAGTGGAGGCGTCCGGTGATTCCAAAAACGGGTACAACCGAAATAATGATCATCCAAAAGGTATACATAATGATCTGAAGGGCCGTGCCTTTATCTTTTTTTCCTGTTGGCAGCAATTTGAAACCAGCTTTACTATAGTCGTCATCCAGTATCCAACCCAAAGCCCAAAAATGTGGAAACTGCCAGAAGAACTGTATCATAAACAATGTGCCTGGTTCTATACCAAAGTCATTGGTTGCAGCCACCCATCCGAGCATGAAAGGTATAGCCCCGGGGAAGGCCCCGACAAAAACGGCCAGGGGTGTTTTCGTCTTTAAGGGCGTATAAACACAGGTATATAGAAATATTGAAATGGCCCCAAACATAGCTGTTTTAGGACTCAGATAGTAGAGCGATACCACTCCAAGAACCGTCATGATAGAAGCGATAATCAGTGCGCTTTTTGAGCTCATTCTCCCCGAGGCAACGGGTCGGTTCCTGGTTCGATTCATCAAAGCATCGAGGTCGCGTTCAATTACCTGATTAAATGCGTTAGAAGCCCCTACCATACAATAACCACCGAAGCCCAGAAGCAACAACGACATCAATTCTATTTCATAAGTGCCCAACAAATAGCCGGCGATGGAAGAAAATACAACGCTGACGGCAAGTCGCGCCTTGGTAATTTCCTTAAAGTCGGTATATACGGAAGCAAGAGAATTGCTTTTCACCGAATTCAATGCGGTTTTCATCAGGTATGGGTTTCGTCCAACTTCAGGCGGCCCAGGGGCCCGGAAATGGCATGCAAAGATAAGGCCCGGTTAAAACTCTTGCAACGAAATACAGGCGATTATCTAATAATTAATGAAAGTGTTCTTTGGTCTTTCGATTTGGGAAGGTCAAAAAAAAACCCGGTAGATGTCTACCGGGTTGTAATATATTTTGTGAACTATTGTAATTTAAAGGTAATCGGAATACTAAAGGGCACCCTTACAGCACGACCCCTTTGTTTACCCGGTGTCATCTTTGGGAGTTTTTCAATAATCCTTAAAGCCTCTGCTTCCAGATTTTTATCCGGTCCTCTGTAACGAATATTACCTATAGATCCGTCTTTTTGGATGGTAAACATAACATTAACCCGACCCTGGATCCCCATTTCCTGTGCGATCTCAGGATAACGGAAGTTTTTCCTGATATGCTTTTGCATCATCTCGTTAAAACAGGCTCTTTTGTCTTTTGCCCCTTCGCAACCGGGGAAAATTGGAACATCTTCGATAACCGCAAAAGGCACGTCGATATCTTCCTCAACTTCGTCTACTTCAACATCTTCTACCTCAATAACCTCTTCCTCCTGGCTGGTCTCAGTAGATTCAATTACCGTTTCTTCCACTTCTTCTTCATCTTCCACAACTTCGATAACTTCCGGTGCTGCCGGAGGTGGTGGCGGAGGTGGAGTTTTTATCTGTTCGGTCATTGGCACTTCCTCATCCAACGAATCTTCCACATTCAGGGAAATATCGTATTCATTCGTCTTTTCATACGTCTTCCATTCCAAAGCGCCATAAACCAA
Source organism: Flavobacteriaceae bacterium (assembly GCA_039768345.1). Lineage (GTDB taxonomy): Bacteria > Bacteroidota > Bacteroidia > Flavobacteriales > Flavobacteriaceae > JAHEJJ01. The sequence continues at coordinate 11,621 of JBDNAQ010000375.1, read as the reverse complement.
CGCCATTACCAAGGCCAGACCGAGCACAAAATAAAGGCTGCTATTCCTTCTCAGGTCTGCTTTTGGATTCTTTTTCAGTTCCATATTATTTAGATTTAATCTTCGCTAATTTAACTATTAATTTAATAAAAAAGCAACTAATACCTCCATTTTAAACCCCATTTAGTGGAAAACAGGTATTTTACGAGAATCAATCCCAGGACAACACCTATAAAATTGGCCGTAAAATCGAGGATTTCTCCGCTGCGATCATAGGTCATAAAATATTGTAAAAACTCGATGATCAATCCGAAAATCGTAAGCAAGACAGCGGTATAAACCATAACTACCCTGAGGGATATCCTTCCTGATGTCCGTTCACGTACAAAAAAACACGCCAGTATACTACCGATAAAGTAAAAAGTGAAATGGACCACCTTGTCTAGATGGGGTATCTCTATAGGAAGTCCCCCGAACTCCGAAATACTGGCAAGACTCAAGTATGTGATAAGAAACATCCAGGCGAAGAACGCAAGGGTGTATTTGTAAGATTTAAGCACCTATTAATTCCTTGTACTGCTGGTCGTCAAGCAAATCGGAAACCTCTTCCGCGTTCTGCATTTTGATCTTTATCATCCAACCCTCGCCATAAGGATCAGAATTTACAATTTCGGGAGCGTCTTCCAGGGCTTCATTGAATTCTATAATCTCACCGCTCAGGGGAAGAAACAGGTCGGAAACAGTCTTTACGGCCTCAACTGTGCCAAACACCTCTTCTCTGTTGAGCGTTTCCTCAAGTGTTTCAACTTCCACATATACGATATCACCAAGTTCGCCCTGGGCAAAATCAGTGATCCCAACTGTTGCGATATCACCCTCAATACGGATCCATTCGTGATCCTTGGTATACTTTAATTCGGCAGGAATTTCCATGCTTTTTGAATTGATTTGTGTTTCTGAGCGTGCATTTCACACCTCACTGACTCGATAGTTGCCAGCAAATGTAAGGGATAATGCTAAGGTTTTCAAATAAAAAAACATCGTGAAAATCGTCGCTATTCAGGCTATTCCATACATAAGTATTACTATAAAATTTGGCTAGTTCCCAAAATTATAACGCAAAGTAAAGCCGGTATTTATGGTCGTCTGCGGGAAGGCAGTTGAAACCGCAAATTTGGAGAATGAGTGATCGTAAAAGAACAGTGCATTGAGGTTTTTGCTCAGGGCATAGTCGGCCGTAAACTTGATCGAAAGCAGGTTCTGTCCAGAAGTGATCTGATTATTATCGATATCCAGATTCCTGATGATGGTGATATTATCTCTCAGGGATATATCGCCTTTTAAATTGAGATCTCCTTTTAAACGTTGTTTTTCACCGCCGATACGGGTGACCACTTTTACGTCCTTGAATCGATAGCCCAGACCCAAAGTGTATTCCTTTCCATTGATCTCGGTCAGCAAGGAGTTGTCAAAACTAAGCGATAACGCCCGGTCTGTACGGACCTCGGCGAGCATACTAAACGAATTGGCCATTTCAAAATCGACCCGTATCAGTGGGTTGAACTGATCTGTAAGCACTACGTTGTTGATGATTTGTTCCGGCAGAATATCCTGGTTCTGGGCATTGTAAGGAGGCAACCCATCGTTTTCGAGTTGCTGGCGTTCCAGGTTGGTTTGAAACAGGTTAACACTGTAACTGGCCCGGTATCCATGGCTGAGTGAAAAGCGTTTGAACTTTTTCCTGAACCACTTATTCTTCATCAATCCCGTATATTTTATATTCCAATTCGGTAGTGGGATATCCCTGAAGGCACTCAGGCTTACACTATTCACCCCCTGACCGCTATAAGCGGCAAAAAAGGCGGGTAGAAGTACATCCTGGTTGGTCTTACTATAGCGTATGGGGAAACCATCTTCATCTACACCCTCGTCTGGTAAACCTTGTTCGGTAACAAGTCTGTTTGCAATGGTGATCCGGTTGTCCTTAAAAGCATCGAAGGTACTGGAGGTCAATTCATCACTCGTGCTGAATGACGTGCCGATCAATATGGTCGAAATACTAAAGTTCCCGGAATTGAATGGTGTCAAAGGAATATATTCCCCGTTTTCCACCCTGTAGTTTTCCTGGAAGGAACGAAGAGATTGACGATCTGCCACTATATCGATGGTCAGGTCAGAAACCGGTTGAGCCGTGGCGGTAATATTTAACTGCTTGTTGGTGCGCTTTGTAAACTGTTCATTAAACTCGGGAAATACCGTCAGCCAGCCGTTTCGTGCCGCCTCAAAACGAACATCGGCCTGGCTTCCGAACACAAAACCAAGGCTCGGACGTGTAGTACCGATAAACCCAAGCGACTGGGTATAACCGGGTAATACCTGTCCGCTGTTCTGACTGTAATTCACATTAAGCCTCTTTACCATGGTGACCACATCGATAAGGGTGTTCACGGCAGGGCTGGTTTTACCCTTGCTCTTCTTCTGCTTACCATCGGCAGGATTGCCGGCTTTGTCTACCCTGACTTCAATTTCATCGCCCTTACCTTCACGTTTCTTAAGTCCTATAATATCATAAAAACGAGGCATACTCAATGCTGCGGTTACTGTATGTGTACTAGCATTTTGCACGGTATTGATATCTTCACCCGTGACCTCTCTGATCGCATCTCCTCCCCTTTGCCAATCAAAATTGGCTGTATAGGTATACTGGGTATTAATAAAGTCAAGGAAAGGGATCTTATTAAACGGTATGTCGTAGTTAAGTTGAAATTGTTGTGCATGCCGGTTGGGTTCCCCTATGTCGAAAAAACCATCCCAAATCCCCAATTCCGTGTTGATGTCTGAATCAGGATTTCCGGCTTCTGTGAAATAATTCCGCACTATCCTGTTATTAGATGAAGTAAGGTTTATCCGTAGGGATTTAGACAAACTATAATTCAGCGCATATTGCCAATTAAAAAGATAATTACGCTGTTGTAGCAGAGGTAATTCCAGTCGTTCTACACCAGGCTCCAGTACATCCCTGAAACGTTGCTGGTTGAATTGCCGGTTAATATCGGATTGTATCGCCAGGCTTGCCGGCAATAGATTGAAATTTAGGTCTTTTAGCCATTGCCAATAACGACTTCTAAATATCGAATCGTTCTTTTGAAAGGGTTCTACGGTGGCTGGCTTAAAATTATAATTATAAACAAAGCCGGTCTGAACCCCCTGATCCCGGAGTTCGGCCACTTCAAAATCGCGATGGTCGGTCTCGTTATAGGAATAGTTGAAGGTGAAATTTTCGATATCGAAAAAATTCTCCTCGGCCTCCTGATTCCGATTCTTCCGAACGCCGATAAAATTGATACTGGTACGTTTTGTATAGTCTTCGGCCTGCTCTTCTATGGCTTCGGCCTCAGCAGGAGTATCGGCGGCTGCGATCCGGTCTTCTAATCTGAGGTCATCGTAAACCGGGTCGAATTCCGGGGTGATCAGCTGTTCGGCTATCCCATAGTTAAAAGGGATCTGCACGTTCCATTTTTTGGGAAGAAGTTGGCCTACCTCCACATTGGTCACCACATCGTAATTAATGGCATCCTCTCTCAAGCGTTCGTTCGGTCTTTGATTGATCGCCCCGAAACCAGAGGTACTAAGGCCTCCGGTGGCCGAAACATTGGCAAAGTCGGCAATATTTGCATCCATGGAAGCCGTAGCGGCCCATCCACCATCATTGTCGAAGCCTGCCAATCTTAATTCGTTAAACCATACTTCAGCACGCGCCGGAAGATCGTCGATATTCTTTACCCCCACCATTATACTACGAATACTTCCCAGCGAAGGATTTCCTCTAATCCCGATGCGAATCTGACCCAGGGTTCTCGGTGCAAATTCATCGACCTGTACCACTTCGCCCCCGATGATTTCATAGAAGACCAATCCACCGAGCGACTGATCTGCAATACCCTGAGATTTTATCTTGCGCAAATCGGCCAGAGCCACATCCAATTCATTTATAGAAGGCCATATGATGTCGGGAGAAATAGACCCAAAGGGGGTGAATTCCAGGGGTACTTCGATCTGATAAAAGTTATCGGTGAAATCTGTACCCATACGCAAAAATCCAACGATTGGAATCTCATCGTCGAGGTAGTCCGATTCTGCTATCTCCTCGGCATGCATGAACATCTTCAGACGTTGATACTGGCGCATATCGACATCTACATTCTTGAATACCCCTCGTGAATCCTGTGGTTCAAGACCGTCAAAGTTGAAAGAAAGCGACTGTTCATTCTGACGAATAATGGTATTGTTATTGTTGAGTTGTTCCCTTTGAACACCCGGAGGCAAGACATAGGGTATAGGCGTTCTCTGGCTGTTCTCTTCTATATTTACAGTATTTACATCTACTACAGTTCCATCATCTTCCGGCGGTTCTTCACCGGGTTGCAGGGAATTTGTATAATTACGCCAGTCGCCCCTAACCAGGTCGAGGGTCGCAAAACGCAGTACTACAGGATCATCGAATCCGGTGATATACATCCGCATGTAGCTGATCGACCGGAAATCAACAATGCCTCCTACGGCATCTGTAAAATCGGCCAGCGGAATTTTATACTGTATCCATCTCCTATTGAGCTGGTCTCCATTGGGCAGGGTCGGTGTGGTCCCTTCATTGATGTCGGTCACATAGAGATCATCCACTGTGGTATTCGGCTCAATCGAAATACGGTATTCGAAATAGCTGTTGATCGTATTCATGGTAAGATCACGGTCTACATCCTCCACATCGGGCAGTGTAGTGGATCCCCGATTGGTGTTGGTAACCTGTACAGGGGAGTTCCCATCTACATTGTTGAAATCGGTATAACGCTCCAGGATGTTCCCCTCCCGGTTCAGGTAGTATACATAGTTATCCAATGCCGGGTCTTCTGCGGGCCCGTTATAGCCTTGTGCGGCCTCTTCTTCATCGGGCAGGCCATCGAAGCCGATGTCCTGAAACGCCCTGTTGGCCTCATCAGCATCGAATGCATATACGAGCGACTGTGTGGCAGGCACCCTACCCCATTCTGTAGAATTCGTCAGGTCGTTACTGTTGACACCAGGCAAGCCGTTTTCGTATTGTTTGCGCCCATCTTCCAATATGTCTTCAGAAATATTCCCCAGGTTTATCACTAGTTCACCCGGACCGGTGGCAATGCCGTCTACAAAGGGGTCTAGTACCCAGAACTGCACAAATTCTACATTCGACTGCTCAAAATTGGTGCTGCTCAACGATCGCATTATACCTCCCCATTTTTCGTCGGACGTCAGCGCATCGAAATTGGGGCTGGCATTGTAAGGACCTTTATCATTGGGATAGTAAGCGATATCTAAGGTGTTTTGTACCGTAGTCTGTCCCTGTGCTATATCGGTTTGAGGAAAGATCTCATCGATAAAGACCCTCCGTGTTTCGTTGGTGGAAATATCGTTATCGGAAATTCCTGAAGGCCTTTGGTTGGTATAGAAAATCGGGTCGATAGTATACCAGGCTACCTTTGCTCTTTCGTATCCTGTTTCGAGATCGGCTTCTCCATCTTGTTTGAAATCCTGTGGCGTACTAGAAAGGAACCATCCCAAAGATGAGCGAATGTCGATAAGGGCTTGTGCCCCTTCGAAGTCGTCAAGATATGCGGTAGTCTCTCCGTCAAAATCAGCCGTCTCTGGCGAATTAGGCTTTAAAACGGCTACTTCACCCCGGAACGACAGATTTGAAGGTACATCGGTATCTATGTTCGGTAATTTGTTGGCCAGCCGGGTCAGGAAGGGGATCTCGGTCGATACATTTCCATTGACGCCAAAAATAGTATTGTTCACCGGTTCAAGTCCGAAATTTGATTTTTGAGTCAGCGGGCGTTCATTAAGATTCAGGAAGGTGGCTCCAAGGGTAAACTTTTCATTGAACTGATGATCTACGTTGATCCCAGTAAATCGACGGGTCTGCTGACCAAAGACGGCATTGTTTTCCACATCAATATTGATGGGCGTATTGGAAGCCTGCAGGCTGGGATCGAGAATCTGTACCGTTCCGGCCTGATAATTTACCGTATAGTCTATTCCTTCCTGCAATTGACGACCACCTGCGGTGACGCGTACCGAACCCCGTGGTACATTGAAGGCCCCGATCGGGATGCCACTACTACCCTCAGATTTATAGCGCCCCCTTAATCGGAATCTGTTTTTCTGTGCATCCTGAAGCGAAGCTGCCTTGGTCTTGGCATACATATTCCTGAAAACATATTTTTGCTGATTCTCATTGTACCCCTGATCGTTATCCACATCATAATTACCTCCCCCCAGTAAGTCGAAAATATATGCCCCAAACGGTTCGACCTTTGTGAATATAATCTGGCCATTCTGGGAGTTTACCGTAATACCGGGAATAAAATCGAAGAAACCGTCTCCTCCACGTTGAACATCGTTGTAGACGTTCAGTCGATCGAGGTTAAATACGTCGAGTAGAATCCGCTGTTCGAGCGGGCCATTGGGATCTGTTTCATCGGGCCAGCCCGAACCCGGACCGGTCTCGACCGGTGTGATATAATTCCGCGGGGTAGGATCCGAGTAGAGGATATTGAATTTAAAGTCTTCCTGGCTCAGCTGAAAAGCCCCTGTAGAGTAGATGTTTTTCATCATAAGATCCCAAATAGGATCTTCCACATTGGTAATATTGCTTTTGAGGAGTTTTAGAATGAGGGTATTGTTATTTACCTCTAATTCCACACCGGGGGATACCGTTGTGGCATCGATTCCGCCGTTCGCAAATTCTCCCACCTGGAACACCTGCCCATTAAACGTAAACTGATAAGCCACGCCGAGCACCTCGTCGTTACTGAGCCGCTGATTAAGAGAAATATAGCCAAGCTGAGATTCGAACTGGTAGTCACGACCCTGTTCAAGTTTTCGGGCATTTTCGAGAATCGCATAATCAAAACCCTGGTTAATCTGATAGGCGGTCCCGATATTGAAACCCTGGTCTACCGTAGCGATATTCCTGATCTCAGAGGTAAGCACGCCTCCGGTATCGATCTGTGCCGGGTCGTAGAGGTTAGCATCATTTCTGGGAAGCTCAAAATTCGGTACTCCGGTATCGAAAAAACCAGCCGGTTCCCCATCGAAAAGACCGATCCTAGTATTGTCTTTAAGCGCTTCTCCAAGGTCTTGTATAGCGACCACATTACGGACATTCAGCGTCTGCTGGGTACGGTTGGTCACCCATACTTCGAGCCGGGTGATCTGTACCTGGCTATTGATATAGGGGTAATTCAGAAGTGCATCATCGTAGCGATCTCTAAAAAACTGCGAAAGGAAAAAGTGTCTGTCTTCATCATAGTCGATAGCGGTGAGCTCAAAATCTGTCAGGGTTCCTCCCCCTTGCGCAACAACGGTATTGTTTTGCGATCTTTGCTCAGAGAATACTGCAGTAACGGTAGTGCGTCCAAACTGAAGTTGTGTTTTTACCCCGAACAGGCTTTGTGCTCCTTTTATCAGGGAACTGTTCAAGGGGAAGTTTACATTACCCACTTCGATCTTTCGTAATATATCATCATCGGTAGGAGTATAATCGAGCTTTACCAGATTCTGGAAATCAAATGTAGCTTCCGTATCGTAATTTGCAGTAATCTGCAAACGTTCCCCGATCTGTCCCAGAAGACTGAGGCTGATGCGCTGATCAAAATCAAAGGATAGATTGGTTCGGTTCCTGGGAGACAGTGCCGGGTTGTCATTTTTTTGCCAAATGACCCCCAGGTCCATGGCGACAGATCCCTGTGGTATTACCTCTATAGAATTACCCCCAAAGACAGACTCAAAAAAGCCGCTGTTTACATAAAAATTAGGAAGTAAATTTTTGCGACCTTCTTCAGAACCCTCCTTTTTGCCGCTAAAAGCATCCATTTTCTCCTTGAAATAGGATTTCATGTTTTCTTTACGGACCAGTTCAAAATACTGCTCAGGACTTAAAATGATCGGGTAGTTAATATCGAAATCGCCAACGCTCTCGGTATATATATAGCGGTCGAGAACGGGATCGTAGGTGTACTTAGCGACTATACTTGATGGATTCTCAAAGGCAATCCTACCCAGGGCTACCCCGGTTTGTACCGAATCAAGCTGTTGGTCGTCGGTTTCCTGCGCCTGTGTATTTTGGTTAAATACCAGGCATAAAATCCACAGGAAAAAAAGCTTAAATTGGTTGGATTTAAGTATTGATTCTGCCCCTTTTTCCAAACTAGTTACAAATTTTGAAGCGCCAGTTTAATAATGTCCTCAACGCTTAGAGAAGGATCTTGGCTTATCGCCTTGTCTACGGCCCTTTCGGCCTGCTTTCTTACGAATCCAAGAACCTCTAAAGCTGATAACGCTTCTTCTCTATTTGTATTGTTCGAATGGGGTGAAACTTCACTAATATCATAGAACTTTAAAATCTTGTCTTTCAGGTCGACAATAACCCTTTGAGCAGTTTTTGCTCCGATGCCTTTTACGCCCTGTATTTTAGCTACGTCGGCTGAAGCTATCGCATCGCGTGCCTGTTCGGGAGTAAGTGAAGACAAAAGCGTACGGGCTGTGCTGGTGCCAATCCCGGATACAGAGATCAGAAGTCTGAACATTTCCCTTTCCGATATTTCCGCAAAACCGTATAAAATATGGGCATCTTCTCTAACCAGCAAATGCGTATAAATAAGAACCGATTCATCGTCTCCTACTTTAGAATACGTATGCAAAGATATATTGACGAAATAGCCAACGCCTCCGCACTCCACGACCAGGTGTGTGGGATTTTTTTCAACAAGCTTTCCTTTTAGGTGTGAAATCATAGTGAATGCTGGTAAGGCAAAAATTCAATGAATTATAGAACTAGATGATATTAGATTCTTTTGATTTGGCAATTTTTCGCTTTTCTCTTTCCTGGGCATCGATCACCGCAACAGCAGTCATATTGACTATTTCCTCAACACTAGCCCCTAATTGCAGTACATGTACCGCCTTGCGTAAGCCCAGCATGATTGGCCCGATCGACTCGGCAGTATGGAGTTCCTTCAGCAGTTTATAGGTAATATTTGCCGATTCCAGATTAGGGAAGATCAAAGTATTAACATGTTGCCCATCGAGCGTTGAAAATGGAAACTGTGTTCTCCTTAGCTTCTTGTTCAGCGCGAAATCGGTTTGGATTTCGCCATCTACGATCAGTTCCGGATTCTTCTCATGCAGAATTCCTATCGCTTCACGTACTTTGGCCGCATGGGGATGATTGGAAGAACCGAAATTTGAAAATGAAAGCAAGGCCAGGACAGGGTTAAATCCAAAGGCACTACCCAGGTTTGCAGTCATCCTTGTAATTTCAGCCAGTTCTTCCGCATTCGGGTCGATGTTAATAGACGTATCGGCCAGAATAAGGGGACCCCGTTCGGTTATCATAATATGGGCAGTAGCTGCTCTCGAAACCTTGTTGGCCCTTCCGATAACCTCAAATATCGGTTTTACTACATTGGTAAATGCGCGCGAATGGCCCGAGATCATTCCATCGGCATCCCCTGCGAGTACCATCATGGCACCGAAGTAGTTACGCTCCCTCATTTTCGTACGGGCGCCATACAAGGTAACCCCGTGTCGTTTTCGATTCTCAAAAAAGTGGTCGGCATAAATTTTTCTTTTATCCTTTGCATCATCGCTCTTCGGATCTATTATGGGAACCTCTGCATCGAAGTCTAACTCTTTCTTCAGGGCAAGGACGTCTTCTTTATTTCCGAGTAATATGGGCATCGCAATGCCTTCCTCATGAACAATCTGCGCTGATCGTAAAACATCGATATGGTTGGCCTCCGCAAATACAATTTTCTTAGGGTTACTCTTGGCCCTATCCATCAGCAATCGCATGACTTTGTTATCTCCTCCCGATCGTCTCAGCAATTCTTCCCTGTATCGGTCCCAATCCTCTATAGGCGATTGGGCTACACCACTTTCAATGGCAGCTTTAGCCACCGCCAGGGGTATTTCTGCAATAAGCCGGGGATCGAAAGGTTTTGGGATGATATAATTTTTTCCAAAGGTTAACCTCGTAGCACCGTAGGCGATATTCACCTGTTCAGGAACGGGTTCCTTTGTCAGTTTTGCCAGAGCCAATGTTGCCGCCATTTTCATTGCCTCATTGATCTTTGTGGCACGAACATCGAGAGCTCCTCTGAAAATAAATGGGAATCCCAATACATTGTTCACCTGGTTAGGATGATCCGAACGTCCGGTGGCCATAATGATATCATTACGTGTCTTGCATGCCAATTTATAGTCGATCTCAGGATCAGGGTTGGCCATAGCGAACACAATCGGGGTCGTGGCCATTGTTTTCAGCATGTCGGGACTAACAATATTGGCAACCGATAAACCGATAAAAACATCTGCCCCTATCAGGGCTTCTTCAAGGGTGTCTATTTTTAATGCCGTAGCGAATTCTTCCTTTTCAACACTCAGTTGCTCGCGGTCTTGACGAATGACCCCTTTGCTGTCGAGCATGATCATATTTTCTCCTCTTGCCCCGAAGGCTTTGTACATCCGACTACAGGAGATCGCAGCGGCTCCGGCTCCGCTGATCACGATCTTCACCTTTTCTATCTTCTTTTGGGCGAGTTCCACTGCGTTTAACAAAGCGGCAGCAGAAATGATCGCTGTCCCATGCTGATCGTCGTGCATCACGGGTATATCGAGCTCGTCATTGAGTCTGCGTTCAATCTCAAAGGCTTCAGGAGCTTTTATATCCTCCAGATTGATCCCCCCAAATGTCGGCGCAATTATTTTTACGGTCTCGATAAATTTTTCCACATCTTTGGTATCCAGTTCTATATCGATCCCATCGATATCCGCAAAAATCTTGAACAACAAGCTCTTGCCCTCCATGACGGGTTTGGCTGCCTCAGGTCCAATATCACCAAGACCTAGCACTGCTGTGCCATTGGAAATTATGGCGACAATATTACCTTTCGCTGTGTATTTGTAAACGTTCTCCTTGTTCTTTGCAATCTCCAGACAGGGTTCCGCCACACCTGGTGAATAAGCCAACGCCAGATCCCGCTGGGTGGCATAGGGTTTGGTAGGTACGATTTTTATCTTCCCGGGTTGTGGTTTGGCATGATAAATCAGTGCTTCCCGTCTCTTCTTTTCCTTGGCCATGAATGGGTAATATAAAGCTAATTTAAGAGTATTCCTTGTAAGTTGAAGCACTAGAGGAATATTTCCTCAGCCCAATTTTCAATACCATATCCCCTCTTGTTCTTAGTTTGAGAGTGAAATATTAAAGTCTACCAGAAATATGTTACTATAATCGCAGTCAGTACCAGGAGAATCACCGATAGTTTGCGATAATTCTGATACCATGGAACCGACTTCAGTTCTTCTGTCTCTTCGGTGAAGAGCGATTTCTTATAAGTATAATCCGCCACCTTTTCTGCAGGTGAAGGTGCAGTTGTCAGACTCACCACTACATGTATAGTTACGCAGATTACAAAGAGAATTGATGCCTTGGCCAGAAAGTGTATATCATTGAGCGGTTCTACCCATCCGTATACCTGGGATAATATTGTAAAAATCGCCAATACGAAACCGCAAAGAAGACTTACTATAGAACCGGTACCATT
>JBDNAQ010000374.1:0-2876 GCA_039768345.1 Flavobacteriaceae bacterium | reverse complement strand
GGTGAATTGCTGACATGGGAGAAGGAGACCTCGGAAGTATATTCCACTATTTCTTGTACAGAACCATATGCACCAACCTTTTTGGGTTCGGTGCCCGATATGGGTGAACCTGAGGCGTTAACAGCTCTCGATGCGGCGGTGAATGCCTATGATCAAGGGCAGGGAACCTGGCCAACAATGAAGGTCAAGGACCGTATCGAATGCATGGAGAATTTTGTTCGAATCATGGAGACCAAGAGGGCCGAAGTGGTGAAACTACTGATGTGGGAAATTGGCAAGTCTCAGTGTGATTCCGAATAGGAATTCGACCGGACAGTCGATTATATTTATGATACTATTGAAGATTACAAGCAACTGGATCGGGATTCAGCCAAGTTCCAGAAAAGCGACGGAGTATATGCTCATATACGCCGGGGACCATTGGGGGTAGTGCTCTGTTTGGGACCATATAACTACCCTTTGAATGAGACTTTTACACTGTTGATACCTGCAATAATAATGGGTAATACCGCCATTTTTAAACCCGCAAAACATGGTGTTCTTCTCATCACTCCATTATTAGAAGCTTTTCAAAAGAGCTTTCCCAAAGGAGTAGTTAATATTCTATTTGGGAGGGGAAGGGCTATTGCAGGTCCCATTATGCAGACGGGCAAGGTCGATGTCCTGGCTTTAATAGGTCATAGTTCATCTGCTAACGCCTTGCAGAACCAGCATCCTAAAAGCAGTCGCCTCCGGCTGGTCCTTGGACTCGAAGCTAAGAATCCTGCAATAATACTTCCTGACGCAGACCTCGATCTGGCGATCGATGAGTGTATCTCGGGAACCCTCTCATATAATGGCCAACGTTGTACAGCGCTTAAAGTGATCTATGTGCATAAAGACATTGTAGTGGAATTCAACAAGAGATTCTCAGAGCGGGTCGATACCTTAAAATTTGGGAATCCCTGGGATCCAGGAGTTCAGCTCACCCCTTTGCCAGAAAAAGGCAAACCGGATTATATACAGGAGCTCATCGATGATGCCTGCATGCAGGGTGCACAGGTAATCAATAAAAGAGGAGGGGAGAGGACCGAAAACTTCATCTGGCCGGCAGTAATGTTTCCTGTTTCCAAAGAGATGAGAGTCTATAAAGAAGAACAATTCGGACCAATTATTCCCGTGTTAACCTTTGATGATATACAGGAACCGCTCGATGATATGGCCGAGTCAAATTATGGTCAGCAGGTAAGTCTTTTTGGGAAGGATGTATATGCATTAGCCCCATTGATCGACACTTTAGCCAATCTGGTATGCCGTGTAAACCTGAACAGTTCGTGTCAACGAGGCCCCGATGTCTATCCCTTCACGGGGCGAAAAGATTCGGCAGTGGCCACTTTAAGTGTACATGATGCCCTACGATCGTTTTCGATAAGAACATTTGTCGCTTCAAAAGACAATGAAGCCAATTTGGAGATACTCGAAAAATTACTGGAAACCAAGCTCTCTAATTTCATCAGCACCGATTATCTTCTATAAGATAATACAGATTGGGTATTATTAGAGATGGGTGGCCAACCAGTTACCTACTTCAGAAGTCTTATAGGCCTTTTTACCGTCGGCCAGATCCTCGGTAACGATACCTTGTTCCAGGGAACGATGAACCACCTCCCGTATTGACGAAGCTTCTTCTGTCAACCCAAAATCATCGAACATCATGGCGGCTGATAATACAGTGGCCAGAGGATTGGCAATATCTTTCCCAGCTGCCTGAGGATAAGATCCATGGATAGGTTCGTAAAGACCTATTGAATCACCCACTGATGCGGACGGCATTAAACCCATTGAACCGGAGATCACTGAAGCCTCGTCGGTTAATATATCCCCAAACAGGTTTTCGGTGATCAATACATCATACTCATTAGGCCATTGTACTAATCTCATTGCTACTGCATCTACAAACTCATAAGAGACAGAAACCTTCGGATATTCTTTTTCCAACATTTGTACAGTTTCACGCCAAAGTCTGGATGATTCCAATACATTGGCCTTATCCACGCAGCAGAGTTTGCCCGAGCGCTTTTCTGCCAGTTCGAACCCTTTTCGCGCAAGCCGTTCCACTTCCTTCCTTGTGTAAGTACAGGTATCGTAAGCGGTATTTCCATCATCTTTCCTGCCTCTTTCACCAAAATAGATTCCGCCGGTCAACTCGCGCAGGAAAACCAGATTGGTACCTTCGATTCGCTCTCTTTTCAAAGGCGACTTATCGATCAGCGAGGGAAAAGTAAATGTGGGTCGTACATTAGCGAAAAGCCCTAATTTTTTACGCATCTTGAGCAGTCCCTGTTCTGGCCTTACCTTTGCCGAAGGATCATGATCGTATTTTGGATGCCCTATGGCCCCGAAGAGCACAGCATCGGAGGAACGGCATATTTCATGTGTCTCTTCCGGATAAGGATCGCCAACCGCATCAATAGCCGCTGCGCCTGTTAATGCAGGCCTCCAATCGATTTTATGTGAAAATTTATCAGCTACGGCATTACAAACTTTTACAGCCTGATCTATAACTTCAGGTCCTATACCGTCTCCGGCTAGAAGAGCAATTGTAAGCTTCATATTCGGTTGGATTTTAGATAATGATATTTAACATTTTTTCAGTAGCCTTAATAGCAGAAACCGTCTGATCCGAGTCCAGTCCACGTGTGGTGAATTCATTGCCGTTGTTTTGCCAGGTGATAATCGTTTCGCAAAGCGCGTCAGAATTACTCCCCGGGGGTATACGAACCGCATAATCAATTAGCATTGGCAGTTTGAGTTTTCTGGAATGATAAACTTTTCTAAGGGCATTCATAAAGGCATCAAACTGGCCATCTCCCTGAGCATGTTCCTCTACGATTTCG
>JBDNAQ010000074.1:0-10684 GCA_039768345.1 Flavobacteriaceae bacterium | reverse complement strand
TGATGAAAAAATTCCCCAAAGCCAAAAAGGTGATCACAACATTGAGAGGTTCCCTTTCGGCATCCCACAATACATGGGCGGGCGTACTTTACGATGGAAAAACGATGTATAAATCTCCGGAATATCAAATAACCCATATCGTTGATAGAGTGGGAGGCGGGGATTCCTTTATGGGAGGCTTGATCTATGGCTTGCTGCAATATCCAGATGATGATCAGAACGCACTGAATTTTGCGGTTGCAGCCTCATGCTTAAAGCATACCATAAAAGGAGATGCAAACCTGGCTACGACAGATGAAGTTCAGAAATTAATGGGTGGTGATGCCTCCGGACGGGTTGCCCGATAGCAAAAAATAGTTTAAGATGGCTCAATATTCACGATTGGAAGTAGCTGCCGTAATGGAGCAAACCGGTATGGTACCTTTATTTTACCATCCCGATGTGGAACTGGGTAAAAAAGTGCTGAAAACCTGCTACCAGGGTGGCGCAAGACTGCTTGAATTTACTGCACGCGGAGATTTTGCCTACGAGGTTTTCTCGGAGCTAAACAAGTTTGCCATTGCAGAACTTCCGGGAATGATCATGGGTGTAGGATCAATAACCGATGGTGCAGCGGCTTCATTGTTTATGCAGATGGGGGCCAATTTTATAGTTACCCCAACACTTCGGGAAGATATTGCCATAGCCTGTAATCGAAGAAAAGTACTTTGGTCGCCGGGCTGTGGATCGCTGACAGAGATCAATAGGGCGGAAGAACTAGGATGTGAGATCGTAAAACTTTTTCCAGGTTCTGCTTATGGACCGGGCTTTGTGAAGGCCATTAAGGGCCCACAACCATGGACAAGCATTATGCCGACAGGAGGTGTGAGCACAGAAGAATCGAATCTTAAGGCCTGGTTCGATGCCGGTGTTACCTGCGTGGGCATGGGATCTAAACTGATCTCTAAGGAAATTTTGGCCAATGAAGATTATGCCGGATTGGAAAAGTCGGTAAGGGAAACCCTCACATTGATTAAACGGCTAAGAAAATAGTCGCAATAGTTAGGTACACACGAGTACTGCAATACTCATGTCTATTTCTTTTGATCCGAATTATACACTCAGATTGATGAAATTATTATATGGGTACATCTAAGCAAAACACCTCGATTCTTAAAAATTTCTTAGCCCTAATACTGGCTTTTGGCCCTGGCATATTTGCCATAGGCTATACCATCGGTACAGGAAGTGTCACCTCCATGATCGTTGCCGGGAGTACCTATGGAATGCAGTTATTATGGGTTCTGTTATTGAGTTGTGTCTTTTCAGGTATATTGATGTACGCCTATGGAAACTTTTCACTCGTTTCGGGTGAGACTGCATTATATGCATTTAAAAAACATATGAAATGGGGAAAACTGATCGCGATCCTTATCATTATCGGTGTCTCATTTGGCCAATGGAATTCACTAATGGGAATTCTCGGTATCTCGGCGAATATTATTTATGAAATATTTGCAATATACTTTCCCCAACTAGTACCCTATAAGTACGAAACGGTATTGATAACCGCAATTATTGTAATCACGATAATGTACGGCTTGTTATTGGTAGGCAAGTACACCTTTTTTGAAAAAGTCCTTGTAATTTTCGTATCTATCATGGGGCTCTCATTTCTTATCTCTCTTTTTATGGTGTATCCGCTTCCCATGGAGGTAGTAAGAGGATTAATACCTTCTGTTCCTGAAGTAAAAGGGGGTAAGATGTTAGTGGCTGCTTTCGTAGGAACTACCATGGCCGCTGCTACTTTCCTTTCTCGTCCTCTTTTTGTGAAGGGTAAGGGTTGGACTATAAAAAATCTAGACCAGCAAAAAAAAGATGCCATCGTTGCAGCAATTTTAGTTTTTATCATCAGTGGATCGGTTATGGCTGTTGCCAGTGGAGCACTTTTTCACCAGGGAACACCGGTGACCAAAGTACTCGACATGGCAAATACCCTGGAGCCCGTAGCGGGGAAGTTTGCAATCACCCTGTTCTTTTTTGGCACTTTGAGTGCTGGACTGTCATCGATCTTTCCATGTCTTTTAATTGCTCCAATCTTGTTGGCCGATTACCAGTCAGGGGAACTGGATACAAATTCACGCCAGTTCAAGATCATCACGGCTATTGCCTGTTTATTTGCATTAATTGTTCCCATATTCGGCGCTAATCCAATAGAGATGCAGATCTTATCTCAGGTATTTAACGTCTTTGTATTACCACTAGTCATTCTTGGCATTATTATACTGGTGAATAAGAAAAAACTTATGAATAAGTATAAGGCGGGTATCGCTTTAAATATAGGCCTGTTTGCGGCCTTGTTCTTTTCATGTGCTATTTCCTATAATGGGATTTTGGCGCTGCTGAATTATTTCTAGACATCTTCTTAAACATCCATACGCCCTGTGATCAGCAATTTTCTGCTGCTGTCTTAAGAAATCACCATGGTACAATGCCTCACCCAATCATTGAAAAAAAGAGGCGACCATCCAGCATTTAACTATAACACTATCAAAGACTACGATCAAATCATGGCATTGAATAGACTATTTATGCGATAAAACTTATTTGATCAAACAATTTCCTAATTTAAATGATCAATCAGCTTTTTTTTGAAATGGCGCATTCAAAGTACTTTTTGTTTCTTCTTTTCACCGTTTTTATAATAGGTGAAAGCGCCGCACAGGAATTGCGGACACAATTCGGCGATGTATACTATGATGTTAATATGCACAGGAGCCAATACAATGCAACAATTGGTACACCTTATCTTAAAGAAGCCTTTACACCCTGTCAGATCAACGACATACGAGAAACTCAGCTGGTGCGTTTTAATGCCTACAACGGTACGGTGGAGGTAAAGATCTCGGCCGCTAAGGTGGTACTTCTGGACGATGCTGAAACCTATATTATTGTCCTGAAGGATGGTTCGGGCAAAACATATCAGACAGGGAAATATTTTAATCATAAGGGCGAACTGGTAAACTCGTTTTTCGAATTAATACACCAGTCCGACAGCTATCAACTCTTTGTCAAGGAAAACATCAAATACCACAAAGAAGTAAAGGCCGAAGGCTATAAAGATGCACAACCCCCGAGTTTTAAGAAGGCCGGGGCATCTTATTTTATCACCGATCTTTGGGAAAAGACCCCCCATTTTAAATTACTGCCCAACCGACTCAGCGTTTTTCTTGACCTTTTTCCCGATCAGAGCAAATCGCTAAAAAAATATATCAGGGTAAATCGATTGAAACTCGATAACCCTGATGATTTGATCACGGTGCTTGATAGGGCACTAAGCAGTTCCTAGTCGACCGTAATATTAAAAGTCTGCGCAACGTCGGTTTCACCTCCGGCATTTGCTGCTGTACCGTCGTTAGGCTTAGTCGGCTCATGTCGTAATGTAACCGACAGGGTACCCGTGCCCGGCTCACGTGTGGTAAGGAGAAAGACTAAACCTACCGGATTGCCGTTGCCGTCTGCATCGTTATACATGATATTGTCAATACTCCCTGTAGAGGAATAAAAAAACTGGTGTTCCTCATCCTCTTCTTCCACTTCTTCTGTAATATCTTCCGCGGGATTAACCGTTTCATTTAACAGTTCGATACTTCCATCATAGGTTGTGAACGAAGTCAGGTTACCGGACACAGTGACCACAGGTGCATTGGGGCCATCTCCATCAAGGTCCTGTGACTGTGCAGTAGTTGCGGTACCTCCGCCTTGAGTGGTGAGTGTTATTAAAACCGTGGTAATCACTTCTTCCTCATTTACGATTTCCGGAACTTCGTCATCGTTGCCGCATGCAGAGAAGAAGCTTAGGGCTGTGAGAAATGCGAGAGTTTTTAATGATTTCATAGCTGGAATTGTATTAATATTTAAGATTTAGCTGTAATATGAAATTTCGTCCCAGGTCGTCAGCAAAATAGCGCAAACGATTCAGGTAATCCCTGTAATTCGTATTCAAGAGATTATTGATGGATAGGCCAGCGCCTAAACGGGTCTGACCACCCAGGGTAAATTCCACGTCTGCAAAAAATCGCAGAAGGTGATAGGCATCAGGGGGAGTGTTGATCTCCAGGATCACATCCTGTTGCTGTTCAGGTGAAAATACAGTGATGTTGGGCGGATACTCATTTTGCCTGAAAACATAGAGGCTTTCCATGCCTGTTTTAAGGTTTTTCCACTCGTTTTTTGTGAAAATAATTTTATTCGTCAGGTTGGCTGCTGGAATATTGATCAACGCGATGTTGTTGTCGGTATCTTTTCCCTTTACAATCGAAAATTTATGTTCGGTTTTCCAATCCGGCGTCCAGTCCACAAAGGCCGCCATATCTATCCCCAACAAACGGGCATTGGTCTGTCTGTAGGTCCAAAGCGGAAAGGCTCCACGAATAGTAAACTCGGTACCCGTTGGTTCCAGGAGAATGAAATCTGTGATAATATTAGCATAGGGTTCGAGTAAAAAGCTCCAGGAATCAAAAGATCTCTGGTAGGATACTGCCAGTTTATGTGAGGTTTCACGTCCAATCCTCAGATCTCCTAATTCAATACGTGCTGCCGAATGGTGTAGTCCGTCACTGAAAAGCTCAGAGGGATTCGGGGCTCTTTGGGCCAGCGTATAGTTAAGGCGAAAGTCAACAGAACCGTTAAGCTTATACTGCGTCCCGGCGGTCCCCGAAAAGTTATGATAGTCAAACACAGGATTGGTAAGCAACTGATTACCGAAATCTTCCACTACGAAGTTTGAGAAATCCTGATCATAGCCTCGTTCTATCCAACGCGAGCTTCTGTAATATTTTAAAGCATCTATACGGTTTAAATCATATCTTAAGCCGGCTTCGAGCAACCATTGGTCTGTCAACTGATATTCCCCAATGGCGAAGAGCCCCAGATCATATTTGTCATAATCCGGAATGAGTCTGCGAACCCCTGTATCCGGATTGGCAAAGTTATTCTGATACCGGCCCAATAAACCAGTTCTCAGCTCAAAGGTTGGGTGAGCATCCCATAAGAAATCGGTATTTATGGTATGGGTTTGCAGTTCAAGGTCTATAGCAGGAATATTACGGTCCTCCCCAAGCCTGAGGTCATACTCAAATCTTCTGTTATTCTGGTAGTCATAGCGTAAATTCCATTTGCCTTTACCTTCAAATCGTTTATAAATATTCAGTTTGCCTAGCTGGTGAGTAACTTCTTGCCGTGGGTTGCCGATATCATAGGTAAAAGGTTCGATCACCAGTGGCTGGCCGCTGTTTATACTTCTGATCAGATCATCAATATTACCAATATGTGAGGCTCTGAGTATGGCTATATCCGTGTCAAAATAGGAATACCAGGCATCCCACCCCCATGCAAAATTTTTCTTCCCGAACCTTATCGATAGGCCGGTTTCCTGGACGCCTGTATTAGAAAGCACATAATCTGGCGCCTCCCGATCTCCTAAACGCTTATAAGATGCCTGCCCTTTGATAAACCAACCTTTGTCAAAGACTTTGGTAAGCTCTGTACTTATATTACCGCCCCTTCCATTGGTCATCCCATTCGCTATCGTTTTGCCGAATAAGGTATCCCTAAGGGTCTTAAAAGTCTGGTCCAGGACAATTACACCGCCGATAGCATCTCCTCCATATTGAAGGGCAGCTGCGCCTTTTATCACTGAAATGGAGCCTGCCGAATTAATATCAATATTCGGAGCGTGTTCCTCT
Organism: Flavobacteriaceae bacterium; assembly: GCA_039768345.1. Taxonomy (GTDB): domain Bacteria; phylum Bacteroidota; class Bacteroidia; order Flavobacteriales; family Flavobacteriaceae; genus JAHEJJ01. The sequence continues at coordinate 4,958 of JBDNAQ010000074.1, read as the reverse complement.
CCCCATTCCATGTCTTGCATTCTTACCCCGTCGTTCAATATCAGCACCCGACTCCCATTGAGTCCATGAATGGTAGGTTTTACAATATTTGCCCCGGTACTCAAAGCTGTCACACCTCCAATTTCTTTAAGTGCATCTCCGAGGGTGGCACTGCTGTATCGCTCAATAACAGCTGAGCTAAGATGCCGCTCCTGAGCCGAATTCATTTTGTTCTTAACCGTTTCGCCGATTAACTGCACCTCATCCAATTCTTCCACGTGGTGTTCCAGCTTCAGATCTCTTTCTGTATCTCCATTTACTTCAACGGTGATAAACACAGGATCGCAGGCAGGGTGACTTACAATGAGCTCAAATCGTCCATTGCACAATCCATCAAATGAATAATTTCCGGCATCGTCTGAACGCGTCCCTTTTTCGACAGCTCTTATATATACAAGGGCGCCCGACAATCGTGAGTTGTCATGGAAATCTATGACTTTGCCCGAGAGACTATAATTGCATTCCTGTCCTAATGCGATGGAGCAGGATATAACAAATAATAATGCAGTGAGTTTTTTCAACATAATTAAAACAATGAATCCATTTGTAAGTTCCTCATCTTAATGAGTACACTATATGTTCAGAGAAATAATCAGGCTGAGGGTGGTGGTCGGCAGGGGTAAGCGCCATCAATAGAGGCAATGGTGGAAGTTTTGGGAAGCTGGAGAACAGGAGTTTCTACAAGAACTGGCAAGCTAAGAATTTCCGCTTCAGGGGCAATTATAAGCGGCGTATCCTCCTGAATAACCACTGCCTCACAAAGTTCACAATTCAATTGATCTTCATCGGCGGCATGGGCCAGAGGATGATAGCTAAGGCCATTAATTCCAAGCAATAAAACAAGGAATAACAAAGAGAAAAACTTCCTGTGTGGCAATATTATCATCAGTGCGAAACTAAATCATACTGCCCGAACAGGAAGTTAATAGAATGTTAATAGTCTGACTGTTATACCTGGACCATCAGCTGGCAGGATTCCATATACCGGTAGCTGCCGTCCTTTTTACATAATCGGAAAAATCGGTGGCCTTTCTACCGAGGACTTTTTCAATATCGGAGCTTATAGCCGAATTCTCTTCATTAGCAAGTACCTCCGTAAAGAGATAATTAATCAACCAGATATAATCATCAGGTAAACCAGCTTCTTGCAACGTTTTACTGTATGCCTGCATGGTAATTGGTGTATAATGAATACTTCTGCCTGTTTCTCTCGATATATCGTCCATGATATCTTTAAACGTCAGCAGTCTTGGTCCTGTCAGTTCATAAATCCGACCATTGTGCTCCTCTTCCATCAGCGCGGCTACCGCCACATCTGCAATGTCGTCTGTATCCACATAGGGAACCTTTGCTTCTGCCTGCGGAAGACATACATGTCCGGCCAGGATAGGCTCAAGGAAGAAACTTTCACTAAAATTTTGATTGAACCAGCTTGCGCGTATAATCGTATAGTCGATCCCGGAATGAATTAAAACCTGCTCACAGAGCTCGGCTTCTCGTTCGCCTTTACCGGAAAGAAGCACCATTTTGGAAATACCGGATCTTTTGGCTTGCCTGACCAATTCTTCGATGGCTTCCAGGGCTCCGGGGACAGCAAGGTCGGGTTGAAAACTGATATAGACCTTATCAATTTCTTTCAGAGCCTCTGCCCAGTCATCGGGTTTTTGCCAGTCAAAGGCTGGGACGGCACTTCTGGAACCAATTCTGACTTCCTGTTTTAGACTTGTTAGGCGTTGAGCTACTTTGCGGCCTGTTTTACCAGTACCTCCTATTACTAATACTCTACTTGTCATGATGTTTAGATTTTGTGATTTATAATTATTGATGGTTTACTTAGTTTATATTAAATCGTTTCAGGCACATTTCGCCAGAGACATACCAGGATCAAAAGACTGAATGACAATATTGATGCATAAGTTCGGATCAAATGATATTTTGTCCACTTGTCTTCGAACATTGTCCTTAATGCCTGGGCTCCACTATCACTGATTTCGCTTAGATCAGTGCTATCCAACGCTTCATTGATCGGAACATTACCAAAAACAGTTACCAGGGTCACGCCGAGAAAATAGGCAACGGTTGCGAAGATGAGCATCCAGAGCATCTGGGCCGGAAGGAAACGATGCTGAATAGTTGTGATCAGAGCGAATAAAGATGGACCGAAAAATACCAGCAGGAAAACAGGGTTGATAATAGTACGGTTCATTTGCTGAAATGCTTGCAGATAACTCACATCGTCAAGGCGTGCTAAGCCTGTGGTTACGGCATTAGACCAGGTAAAACAAAGTCCTGCAGAAAGTCCGGTGAGCAGCGTGGCTATGAGAAGTGTGCTTAGTCTTAATGAGATTTCCATGATATAATTAGCTTTTGTTCAATAAATTGAATTCAGAGATGCTGGCTTTACTTTAACCCACCAGTAGAGTAAGACAACCAGATAATATTCTGTGGCAATGAGCCAGAAAGCGGGTGCGCTGAAGAATTCGAGATAAGTACCACCTATTGGTAAGATCATCAAAGGTACAGTCAACAAGGCATCGAGTATGATCGCGGTGAATACCATGACCAGCCCGAATACGAATCCGTTTGGTTGTTGGTACTTTAAATAATAGAATCGGCTTCCCAACCATCCCAGAGGTATTAATGATAAGGATAATGCAATATTTGCCTGTAAATCCAGATCATCCATCAATGGTACATAATAGGAGATGATAAAGGTGCTTACGCCAAGTATCCAAACGGTGGTTGCAGTTAAGAGGGCTCTAATTGTTTTCATATCGTTGAGTTCTTTAATAATTGATATGACAAAGCTAGAGCCAGAGGCTATACCTTATTTATTCCAAAAGGAGGAAGATTTGTTCGAAAAGTATTATTGCTTTATTTGGCTCGGACGGAAACCAAATTTTTTGGAGAAGGCATTGGAGAAGGAGCTAAGACTGTCATAGCCCACATGCCACGCCGCTTCCTGCACACTTGCCTCCTGCTTGCTGATGAGTTCATAGGCTCTGGAAAGTCTTTCATTTTGCAGGTACTTAAATACGGGAACCCCGAAGAGTTCCTTAAAATTCTTCTTTAACTTAAAGCTATTGAGTCCGATAAGTCTGGATAGTTCATTAAGTGAAGGAGGACTATCGAGGTTGTTGGCAAGTATTTCTTTGGCTTCATATAACTTTTCCCGCTCAGTTTCCTTCACGATATCATGTTTCATAAGGGATAACTGGCCAAAATAATGAGATAGTAAAGACGTCATCTGGCTGCGAAAGAACATCATTTTGGTTTTACCCGTATAACTATTAGAAAATACCTGACTTACAATGGATTGCATTTCAGGCGTCATATAGAATTCAGGCCCTTTTTCAAAATGCCCTGCCGGTTTCACCAATTTATCGAGCATTTCTCCAAAAAGTTCACCTTCCTGATTAGGCAACTTGGCCAGATTTCTGGTTGCGGTGGCAATTACAATGCACTGCAATGGTTTTGCAGCTGAAACATGATGTTCGCAAACTACCTGCTCATCGGCATAGAATGAAAGAGCCAATCCTTTAGTATGATTGAATTCTTTAACCTCTGTCCCGTACTTCATTTGTAAAAAGACATCGCCATCCCCGTAAAAAGCCACGGCAATTACAGGCTCATCAAAGGAACAGGCATCTATAGTGGGTGCATCAGCTTCGTTCTCCTCGACAAGGATGGTAAAGTCATTGATATCTATGATGTCGCGCGTCATGACATATGATTCATAAGTTTAAATATATCGATTTCCCAGCTTGGGAAACCATTTATCATCAAGATCGAATTGTTAAAAAATACCCAATTCCGAATCTTTGCTGTAACGATTAAGCACTTGGTACGTCTATTGGTCAACAACATAAAACAAAAACATATCATGAGACATACACATAAAAGTACAACTTCGAGAGGTTCTTTTCTTTTCTCCTCATTTCAGGGTAGCAAAAGAACTAGTTGGAATACCGTGAGAAAGTATACCCATTAATAACAATAATTACAAATGATAAAGGGCCTTTAGGCCCTTTTTTTATTTCTGTTATCGAAGCAAGTCTGTCGAAAAACAATTAGCTAAGACAACGGTTCTCATCATTTCTGATTTTCATCATAGATCTGGCCAGGGCAAAATCCTATTTTTGTGTCTATAACCCGAAAACTTTGTTCAAAGGGATAGAAAATATAAGAATCGGCAGTACTCAATTCATATTACGTAACTTTATATCGATGAAGTTTGGAGAATATTTTGGAATTGTTTTTCTCCTGGCAATCCTCTTCATAGGATGTCGTACAGGCAGGAATGAGGATAAGCAGGGGGAAGTGTTCTTTTCTGGTCGTCCAGAGCAGGTACTGGCTGGTAATTTTGATCTAAAAATAGATATTGATAGTCTGGTCGGCAAAAAGAATAGTTATGCCTTCGGTGTATTGGATAGTCTCAGGGGGATGTTTCAGGTTTTTGATGGTAGACCGGAATATAGCGTATTAGAGGGCGATAGTGTTGTTGTTAGCACTAATTTGGACAGCCAGGCCGCATTCCTGGTGTATTGTCAAACGGCGGAATGGAGTCAGATCGCCTTGCCTGCATCTGTGGCCAATACCGAGGCACTGGTAGGTTTTTTGGAATACAACGAGACGCTTAAGCTCGATACGGAAATACCATTCGTTTTTCTTATTGAGGGGATTGCAGAACAGCTAGACTGGTACATTGTACCCGAACTTTTAATAGAGTCAGATTCTTTGAGAAGTAATCAATCCAATGAGCTTGGAATGGGCACCATCAATAATAAATACATTGAGATCATTGGCGTGTATACCACCGACGATAATGGCGGGTTTACCTCTGAAAATATACCGATTCATATGCACTTCAAAACCGCAGACGGAACACTGGCAGGACATGTAGACCATCTTGAACTTGG
>JBDNAQ010000073.1:0-6769 GCA_039768345.1 Flavobacteriaceae bacterium | reverse complement strand
CTTTAAAGCAGAAGGATTTGCGGCCGAAGTGGTGGAGCTTTGGGAAGCCGAAGCAGCTAATTTTAAGGAGCTGGTTTCACAGCATGCTATCCTTAGGATCGGCTTGGTTTTATCCGGAGCTGGCGGGGCATTACCACAAATGGTCCGCCCGGTAAAATTTTATGCCGGAGCAGCTTTTGGATCAGGGAACCAGTGGCAGTCCTGGATCCATAACCGCGATCTCGGCAGGATGATCCAATTTATTTGCCAGAATCGACTAAATGGTGTTTTTAATGCGGTTGCGCCAAATCCTGTTACCCAGATCAAACTTTTGAAAGAATTGGCCAAGATACACGACCGGCCCATATTCCTGCCCAATATTCCGAAATTGGTTTTACGCCTTTTATTGGGTGAGATGAGCAATATCGTATTATCAAGCCAGAGGGTGAGCAGTAAGAAAATAGAATCTCATGGCTTCGATTTTGAATTCCAAAATATATGCAGGGCCTTAGAGGATATTTATAAGTCAGATTCCTGAACCACAGTACGATAGCCTCACATAATTTATAGTCAAATTTTTTTATTCACATTTAATCCATTCCCGGCTGCCTGTAGCGTTTCGGATTTTTGGTGACATTTTGACATTTTTAAAGAAATGGCAGTACTTTTGCCTTCCTAAATCGGAATATTATCAAATGCTTCTTTATGAGTAAGAAAAATAAGGTTGAGGAATTAGAGGATGTAATGTCTGAAGCGCAAAACGCTGATGCGGAGGAGACTTCTCCCGATAGCCAAACGGACACCGAGCAGGTGGAAGAATCACAGGAATCCCGGTTAAAGGAGGAACTGGCCAGGGAAAAAGACAAATTCTTACGATTGTTCGCTGAATTTGAGAACTATAAGAAAAGGACATCCAAAGAGCGAATGGATCTCTTTAAGACTGCTGGTCAGGAAGTGATGACTGCCCTGCTGCCCGTTATTGATGATTTTGAACGGGCTCTAAAGGAGCTCGCAAAATCCGACGATAAAGAAATGTTCAAAGGAATCGATCTTATCAATATCAAATTCAGAGAAGTACTTAAATCAAAAGGACTGGAGGAGATCAAGGTTAAGTCGGGAGATGTATTCGATGCTGAAGTACATGAAGCGATCACACAAATACCTGCCCCGAATAAAAAACTAAAGGGTAAGATCATCGATGTGGTTGAAAAAGGGTTTAAGCTGGGTGATAGAATCATCAGACATCCCAAGGTAGTGGTCGGTAATTAATTTGACTTAGGAAGATGAAACAGGATTTTTACGAAATACTTGGTGTGAGCAAAGATGCCACGGCGGCGGAGATAAAGAAGGCCTACAGGAAAAAGGCCATTCAATATCATCCTGATAAAAATCCCGGTGACGCCAAAGCTGAGGAAATGTTTAAGAAAGCAGCCGAGGCTTATGAGGTTTTAAGTGATCCTGATAAGAAATCAAGATACGATCAGTTTGGTCATGCGGCCTTCGAAGGCGGTGGATTTGGCTCAGGCGGCATGAATATGGAAGATATATTTAGTCAGTTCGGAGATATTTTCGGCGGTGCCTTCGGCGGTGGATTTAGCGGATTTGGTGGATTCGGAGGGGGTCCGCAAAGGCGTATGAAGGGTGGAAATCTTCGTATTAGGGTAAAATTGACACTCGATGAGGTCGCTCATGGAGTAGAGAAAAAAGTAAAAGTCAGGCGCAAAGTTCAGGCCCCTGGTGTAACCTATAAAACCTGCGGGAACTGCAACGGGGCAGGACAGGTAACCAAGATCACCAACACCATATTAGGCAGGATGCAAACCGCTACAACTTGCAGTAGTTGTGGAGGTAGTGGACAGATGATAGACAAGAGACCATCTGAGGCCGATTCACAGGGATTGAAGGTGGTGGAAGAAACGGTTTCGATCAAGATTCCTCCGGGTGTTGAAAATGGTATGCAATTAAAGGTTTCCGGTAAGGGTAATGATGCCCCCGGCAACGGAATTCCCGGAGATCTGCTGGTGGCAATCGAGACCCTGGAGCATTCCTCCCTCAAGAGAGAGGGAGACAATCTGCACTACGATTTGTATATCAGTATTTCAGATGCCGTATTGGGCACTTCCAAAGAGATCGATACGGTTAATGGCAAGGTGCGTATTAAGCTCGAGCCTGGAATTCAATCGGGTAAAATCCTCAGGTTAAGAGGGAAAGGTATCAATAGCATTCAGGGCTATGGTACAGGAGATCTTCTGGTTCACGTAAATGTATGGACGCCTAAAGAGTTAAACAAAGAACAACGCGAATTCTTTGAGAAAATGGCCGAATCGGAAAATTTTGAGCCAAAACCTCAAAAATCCGATAAGTCGTTCTTCGAGAAGGTGAAAGACATGTTCTCTTAACAAAACGACCTGTTTTTAAATAAAAAACGTATATTTGAGATAATATTGGGGAACCAATATTAATTTTCTTTTTCATAGCAATTTTTTTCCCATCCTTAATCTTTTTAAGGGTGGGTTTTGTTTTAATGGGCTTTGGTTAACCCCTTTTTATTGTAGCAAAATAAAATTCATATTCCAGAGTCGAGGATACTCTCAGGTGAATAGGGGCCTGGTGTGAAGACCGATTCTGAAGAATTGATTATGTACCGGATTTTATCACTCAGATACAATTTTTTATGTTTTTGAAGAAATAGGAGTTATTTTGTACATCAATTTAAACTTCCAGCTAATAAATATTGCATTTTTGAATGAAATCATACCTTCTAGGAAGCAAAACGAACTTTTTGAAAACATACCGGTATGAGTAGTATTCTGGGAGTCCATGAGGTGACCAAGCAATTCGGATCGAACTTTGCATTAAAAAATGTCTCACTGGAAATTCCAAAAAATAGTATTTATGGCATCCTTGGACCCAATGGTGCCGGTAAAACCACCCTTCTCAGAATAATTAATCAAATCACTTACCCGGATTCGGGCCATGTTATTTTCGATGGTGAAGCGCTTAGACCGCATCATGTGGCACATATCGGATATTTACCTGAAGAGAGAGGACTGTATAAGAGTATGAAGGTAGGCGAGCAGGCACTCTACCTGGCAAGGTTAAAGGGCTTAAGCCGGACAGAAGCCAGAGAACGACTAAAATATTGGTTTGAACGATTCGAAATCGGGGATTGGTGGAATAGAAAGATACAGGAACTCTCCAAAGGGATGGCACAGAAGATCCAGTTTATCGTGACGGTTTTGCACGAACCAAAACTGCTGATTTTCGATGAACCCTTTAGCGGTTTTGATCCCATTAACGCAAACATTATTAAGGAGGAAATCCTGCAGCTAAAGGAAAAGGGAACCTCTATCATCTTTTCTACCCATCGAATGGAATCTGTGGAGGAACTATGCGAATATATCGCATTGTTAAACCGGGCCGAAATAATCTTAGATGGCAGGCTCTCAGATATTAAAAGGGCCTATAGAAAGAATTTATATAGGGTGGTGTTGGAGTCAGAAGAAAATCAAATCCTATCGAAGGAATTAGAAGAATCGTTTCAGATTTCTTCAATCCGATTCGACATAGCGGAAAAAATTCTCGAGTGTTCGGTTTATCTGCCAGAGGCGAATACTGGTGATTTTTTAGCCTTTCTCTCGACACGGGCTAATGTAAACAGCTTTGTAGAAACCGTGCCCTCGGCAAACGATATTTTTATTCAGGCGGTCCAAAATATTGAGGTTCATGAATAAATTACCACTTATCATACAGCGAGAATATCTTGCAAAGGTTCGCAATAAATCCTTTGTGATCATGACTTTCCTGAGTCCGATCCTAATCGTAGGTATGATCGTCCTTATCGCCTATCTGACCAAAGTTAATGATAGCGACAAAAAGTTGGTGGCCGTTTTTAATGAGAGCAATTATTTTCAGGACGATTTCCTGACCAACAATCGGATATCTTTTATTTCCTATAAAGATATAAACCTGGATTCTGCCAAAGATTCCACCGAACAAATGGGCTTTTCGGGCTTGCTCTATATTCCTTCCGAAGAGAACCTGCAAAACACTGCCCAACGGGCTGTATTCTATAGCAAGGACGCTCCAAATTCGATGGTTTTAGGGCATCTGGAAAACGTCTTTCAGGCAACGCTTAGAAAAGAAAGACTGCAAGAGCTGGGGGTAAGCGATGAACAATACGAATCGGTGAATGATCTATTTGAAATTCAAACCTCTACCTATGGCGGTGAGATGAATCTTAAAGGGATCAACGAGCTAAAGGCTTTTTTTGGTGGTGCTTTTGGTTATCTGATCATGATGTTTATCATAATATATGGTGGATTTGTTATGCGTTCTGTTATCGAAGAAAAAACGAGCAGGATTATCGAGCTGATTATCTCTTCGGTAAAACCATTTCAACTTATGCTCGGAAAGATCATCGGCACATCCCTGGCAGGGCTCACACAATTCTGTATCTGGATCATTTCTGCCTCACTACTGCTCATTGTAGTATTGTTCTTTTTTGATATCGATACGTCGTTGCTCGGGAGTCCGGGGACAATGGGCCCAGAATCGTTGGGTTCAATGGCTCCAGCCCCACCCGATGTTGATGTATTACAACTCTACTTCGATGAAGTATTCCGATTACCATGGTTATTGCTCATCGTATTTTTCGTTATTTACTTTATTCTAGGCTATCTTATTTACAGCTCAATTTACGCTGCAATCGGGGCTGCTGTAGACAATGAGACCGATACTCAGCAATTTATTTTCCCCATCATATTACCCCTCATGCTGGCAATCTATGTAGGATTCTTTTCGGTTTTTAACAATCCTCACGGCCCTATTGCTGTCGGATTTTCACTTTTCCCACTTACCTCACCTATAGTTATGCTTATGCGTCTCCCGGGTGGAATCGGGGCAAACGGAGTACCGGTTTGGCAACTCCTTGTCTCGCTCCTTTTACTAATAGTTACTTTTGTAGGGATCGTATGGTTGGCGGCAAAGATCTACCGTGTCGGTATTCTTATGTACGGAAAGAAGCCATCATATAAGGAATTGTATAAATGGTTAAAATATTAGGCATGTTGCTCCAGGAAGACAGTAAGTTCGAAGAGGTACTTACAGAGGATATATGGGAGTCTATTTCAAGCTTTCTAAACCAGGGGCTTCATATAGGAACAGGAGATAAATCGATTAATATCACTATTGGACTCCTCCTGGCGCTTGTCTTGGCCTTCATAGTCGCAAACCTGCTCTTAAAGTGGCTAAGATATTTTTTTACACGTAACCTGACCGGAGATCACAAACTGAAGTTCTTCAATGTCTTCAGGTTTATAAAGTACTTTATTTACCTTGCTGTTGTTCTATTGACTATGAGTGCAGCCGGCATCGATATCACACTGCTTATCACTGCCTCTGCGGTTCTATTTGTGGGACTCGGGCTCGCATTACAGGATTTATTTCAGGATGTTATTGGTGGTATCTATATGCTTCTCGATAAATCTTTGCAGGTTGGTGATATTATTGAGGTAGACGGTAAGGTCGGGAAGGTTATCGAAATAGAATTGCGCAGTACAAGGGCACTTACTAGAGACGACAAGATCATCATTGTCCCGAATCACCTTTTTATAAGGGATATTGTATATAACTATACCCAGAATCACAAGACCACCAGAGAATTTGTTGCTGTAGGAGTGGCGTATGGGAGCGATGTAAAATTGGTAACGGAAATCCTATTGGAGTGTGCCAATGAGGAATCTAAAGTGGCGAAAAACCCTGAACCTTTTGTACTTTTCAATGATTTTGGTGATTCTGCTTTGCTCTTTTCGGTTCACTTTTTTACTGCAGACAGTTTCAATGCCCTTAAAATAAAAAGCCGAATACGATATGCCATCGACGCTAGGTTCAGGAAAAGTGGGATTACCATACCGTTTCCGCAGCGCGATGTTTATCTTTCCCAAAAGGAACCGTTTCGCAATGTTGAAACAGTGAATCCTGAAAAGAAATCAACTAAATAATCGATGCTCAGAGGTATATTCACATTTTGTGTTTTTTTCCTGTTATCCACATTGGCTTATGCTCAGAGCACAGATATACTCCGAATTGAATATACCTCACTACCCGACGGAGATGGCAACAACAGGCTCGATCGTTATAAAGTACTTTTCAATGCGCCGATAAACATAGGGGCGGACCGATATTTAATTTTGGGTGCAGAGTATAACAAGATCGATATTCAGAGGAATTCTGACCTTCCTTTCGACGATAGTGAATTGAATAATCTCCATGTTGTGGATGTGAACATAGGTTATATTTTTAAGATCAATCCCCGATGGCGGTTTATCGGAATCATCACGCCCAGATTGGCTTCGAATTTCACCAACGGGATCGAAGGGAGAGATTTCTTATTGAATGCTACCGCCACGCTTTGGAAAGAACGAAAGGATATCGACAAACCGTTTCGGTTGGTACTTGGGCTCACCTATAATAGTACCGCAGGACTCCCTGTACCCTTGCCATTGATCAACTATTATAAAAGGTTTCATTTGAAATGGTCGTATGTTCTGGGAATTCCAAAATCGAACCTGAGATATCATCTCTCCGAGAAGCACAGCTTTATTTCGGCACTGTTTTTGGACGGGTATTTTGTGAATGTGCAAAACGACATTTTATTGCCCGATGATACGCTTGGTTCGTCGCTATCACTTTCTGCTGTGGTGGGAGCACTTGGCTATCAATACAATATCAGTAGAGTGATCTCCTTCTATGGATGGGGTGGATATACCCTGAGAGGGAGCAGTATTCT
>JBDNAQ010000072.1:0-6181 GCA_039768345.1 Flavobacteriaceae bacterium | reverse complement strand
GATGTGGTCTCACTTGTAGAGCGTGCCCAGGAACAATATGACGAAGAAGAAGCCCGTAGAATTCAGAAAAAGATTGCCAAGAACAAGTTTGGTTTCGATGATTTCTTAAAACAGATCCATCAGATCAAGAAGATGGGTAATATGAAAGACCTGATGGGTATGATCCCTGGTGCCGGAAAGGCACTTAAAGGGCTTGATATTCCTGATGATGCCTTTAAACATGTAGAAGCCATAATCCATTCCATGACCCCGGAAGAACGCGCAGATCCTGCAAAGTTGAACAACAGTCGGAAAAAGCGCATTGCTAAAGGGAGTGGTAGGAGTGTTCAGGAGGTAAATCAATTGCTCAAGCAGTTCAATCAGATGAGCAAAATGATGAAAATGATGCAGGGAGGCGGGGGAAAAAAGATGATGCAGATGATGCAGAATATGCGGTAGAGGCTTGGTGTTTTGAGTTTGCAGTTTCGGGTTATAAGTTGCTATAATTATGACGACTGTTAAAAACTTTGAAGAGCTCGAAATTTGGAGACTAGCCAGGGAAATAAACATCGAAGTTCACACTCTTTTATCAAAATGTGTGAAAGACGAAATATTGAGTAAGCAAATGAATCGATCTGCAGGTTCAATAATGGATAATATTGCTGAAGGTTTCGCAAGAAACGGGAATAAGGAATTCATACATTTTTTAAGCATAGCAAAAGCTTCCTGTGCAGAGTTGAGATCCCAATTATATAGGGTGTTGGATAGGGATTTTATCAATCAAAAGACCTTTGGAGAAATTGCTCATAGAACAACAATATTAAATCAGAAGATTGGTAAGCTAATGAGTTATTTATCTACATCTGATTATTCCGGCACCAAATTCAGAAGATCAAAGTTCAAAACCCAAAAATCTCAAACCCAAAAACCTCAAACCCGAAACCATAGACCCAAAACCCGAAACCCGAAACCATAGACCCAAAACCCGAAACCCGAAACCATAGACCCAAAACCCAAAACCCAAAACACAAAACCCAAAACCCAAAACCCAAAACACAAAACCCAAAACCCAAAACCCAAAACACAGAACCCAATGACCATTCTCGACGGAAAAAAACTATCCAATCAGATCAAAGAAGAAATTGCTGCAGAAGTGGTGTCTATCAAAGAAAAAGGGGAGAAAGTACCTCATCTGGCTGCCGTTCTGGTAGGTAACGACGGTGCTAGCCTAACCTATGTGGGAAGTAAAGTGCGTTCTTGTGAACGGATAGGATTCCAGTCTACCCTGAAGCATTTACCGGAAGAAACCTCCGAACAGGAATTGCTCAGGGTTGTAAAACAGCTCAATGAGGACCCCGATATTGATGGGTATATCGTTCAACTTCCACTGCCCAAGCATATCGATGAGGCAAAAGTACTTCTGGCCGTAGACCCAAACAAAGATGTTGACGGTTTTCACCCGGCTAACTTTGGTAAAATGGCCCTCGATATGGAAACCTTCATTCCTGCTACGCCCTTTGGTATCATGGAGATGCTAAGACGTTACAAGGTCGATACGGAAGGTAAACATGCAGTCGTGATCGGGAGAAGCCATATAGTGGGGAGGCCTATGAGTATTCTCCTGAGTAGAAAAGGATATCCCGGAAACGCAACCGTTACCTTATGTCATAGCCGAACCAAGGATATAAAGGCCATTACAAGAGAGGCCGATATCATCGTTTCAGCTCTTGGGATTCCACATTTTCTAAAGGCAGACATGGTCAAAGAAGGTGCCGTGATCATCGACGTGGGGATAACACGTGTTCCTGATCCTGGCAGAGAACGAGGCTATTATATTACGGGGGATGTTGATTTTAAGGCGGTGAGTGAAAAAGCTTCTTATATCACACCGGTACCGGGTGGTGTGGGCCCTATGACTATCGCTATGTTGTTAAAAAACACTCTCCTGGCAAGGGAGCGCCATTCTGGCCAATAAGTTTTTTCGGGCTTAAAACTTCAAAACCTTGAAGCTGCGACCGATTCGGTGGTATCACCAGGCGTGATCACATCGAGATCATTATCTCCTTCGTTGTTGGTGCAGCTGCCCATATAGACAAAGCCGCAAAGGCATAAGATAATTAGCAATATCTTTTTCATAACTCCATAATTTAGTAGGTATAGATTACCAAGTTACTATAGGTATATAACGCATAATTGTACTGATTCTTATTTGCCGACTTAGCGGAAAAATGTACCTTTTGGCTAAAATCAGCAATTATGCGAATATCTCTTGCTTTCCTATCATTAATTACTCTGCTTTTGCTGAGTTGCCAGCCTTCAAATGAGCTTCCGGCAATTTCAATTTCCGCTTCTCAAGATCTCCAGGAAGTACCACTAGATGGCAGGTTATTACTGATGTTTGCCGACAACGATGAAGCAGAACCACGATTTCAGATCAATGCAGGGTTGAACGGTCAGATTGTTTTTGGGATGAACGTTGAGGATTGGCAAAAAGGTCAAAATATATCCATCGATCCTGAAATATATGGATACCCATATCCGAGTCTCCAGGATATTCCACCCGGTGACTACTGGGTACAAGGCTTATTTCATGTATATGAGACCTTTGATCTTGCAAGCGGTCAAACCGTAAAGTTACCTATGGATAATGGCGAAGGGCAGCAGTGGAACAGGTCGCCTGGCAACCTCTACAGCAAACCCATTAAAATAACCATAGACGATGGCGGAATCCCCTCCATAGACCTGGAGATGGATCAGGTTATACCCCCGATTGAGGAGCCTGCAGATACCGAATGGATAAAGCATATCAAAATAAAATCTGAAAAACTTACCGAATTCTGGGGGAGGGATATGTATCTGGGAGCTCATGTGCTTCTTCCCAAGGGATTCGATGACCATCCCGAAGCACAATACCCCTTAATGATATTTCACGGGCATTTTCCCTCCGATTTCGGTGGTTTTAGAACCACTCCGCCAGATGAGGACCAGGCACCCGAATTCTCCGAACGATTCAAAGTAGAGGGATATAACCTTATTCAACAACAGGAGGCTTTTGACTTTTATAAAAGGTGGACCTCACCCGATTTTCCAAGATTTCTGATTATTGAAATACAGCACCCAACACCTTATTACGATGATTCATATGCGGTGAATTCGGCCAGTCAGGGGCCCTATGGAGACGCCATCACGCACGAACTGATCCCTTATATCGAAGAGCATTTCAGGGGTATTGGCGAAGGTTGGTCTCGCTTTTTGTATGGAGGGTCTACCGGTGGTTGGGAAGCCCTGGCAGTACAGGTTAAATACCCCGATGAATATAACGGTTGCTTCGCCGCCTGCCCCGACCCGATCGATTTCAGTGCTTATTGCCTGACAAATATTTATGAAGATAATAATGCCTACTATTACGATAGTCCCCATAAAAAGCTGGAGGTGCCAGCCCATCGGGACTATCTGGGCAATTTACAAACCACAGTGAGGGAGTACAATCACCTGGAACTCGCGTTAGGCGATAAATCGCGTTCCGGACAGCAATGGGATATTTGGGAGGCCACCTATTCCCCACAGGGAAATGATGGCTATCCTGTTCGGATATGGGACAAGAAAACAGGAGTCATCGATCGTACAGTGGCCGAATATTGGCGTGAAAACTACGATCTAAAACATATTTTGGAGCGCGACTGGGATAAATTGGGGGATAAGCTAAAAGGCAAGATCCATATTTACTGTGGAGATATGGATAATTATTATCTAAACAATGCGGTGTATCGGATGGAGGAATTTCTGGAGAATACCTCAGATCCTTACTACGATGGTGAAGTACTCTATGGCGACCGTGCAGAGCACTGTTGGAATGGAGATCCCGAACTACCCAATCATTTATCCAGGCTGAGATACAATAGTATGTACGTGCCTAAGATCATGAAAAGAATTTCAGAAAGTGCGCCAAGGGGAGCCGATCTCAGCAGTTGGATATATCCTTGAATGCCATGGCATAATCGGCGGCAGGACTTCAGTTGAAAACAGACGGTCAGCAATCCTGAATCGACATGAGTAGATTTAATGATTTTAAAAGTAACAACTGGCTTCTCATTCTTTTATTGGCTACTGTTAAGCTATTGATCCATTATTTTACCTATGATAATTTTGAACTTCACAGAGATGCCTATCTTTATTATGCCCAGAGTGAGCACCTTGACTGGGGATTTGTCGCAGTCCCGCCTTCGATTGCTGTTGTTGGGAAAATAGCCACCCTGATATTCGGTAATACCGTATTCGGACTGCGTTTTTTTCCGGCGCTGATCGGGGCTGTCAATGTAATCATCATCGGCAAATTTGTAGGTGATCTGGGAGGTAAGAAAATCGCCATAACCCTTGCTTGCCTGGCCTATATATTATCCCCGTCGTATCTACATGTCAATACTTTGTTCCAGCCTGTGGGTTTTAATCACTTCTACTGGCTTTTGTCATGCTATTTATTCTATAAAATGATTGTTCGGAGCGATCCGAAAATCTGGCTTTGGATAGGGTTGGTATTCGGACTGGGATTCTTGAACAAATATTCGATCGTTTTTCTATATGCAGCACTTGGAATTGCTTTACTGATTTCGCCCTACAGACAGCTTTACCGCACCCGGTACTTTGCCTTGGCTGTTCTTCTGGCGCTTGTCTTAATAAGTCCAAATTTATTCTGGCAGTACGAAAACAATTGGCCCGTATTACAGCATATGGAAGAATTAAGGCGTACACAGTTGGTTCATGTCCGTCCTGTAAATTTTATATTAGATCAGTTCCTGATGAATGCACAGGCTCTTTTCTTATGGCTTGCCGCCCTTGGGATCCTTTTATTTTACAAGAAAGAAAGGCAATTTCGCATTTTTGGACTGGCGTATTTGTTAGTATTTGTATTGCTTTTAGCGGGAAGTGGAAAACCTTATTACACCCTGGGAATATATCCGGTTTTGTTCGTTTTTGGTTCTTATTTTGTCGAAAAATATGTCCGGCGATATCTTTTTCCTCTTTTTGCCTTGCTGGTGATTTCTATGGGAATCGGGTTGTATGGTTCGCTCTCCTTCGACGGAATACCCTTTGTCACTTTTGAAGAAGCAACGAACAAAGGAGCGTTCCGCTGGGAGGATGGTAAGCAATATGATATCCCTCAGGATATGGCCGATATGACGGGCTGGAGGGAAATTGGTGAATCGGTAAAGGAAATATACCTCGATTTAGGCGAAGAAAATAAAGACAATTGCGAAATATATACATATCACTATGGCCAGGCAGGTGCGGTGATGTTCTATGGTAAAGACATTGATATTCCGCAGCCTATTTCGCCAACAGGTAGTTTCGTATTTTGGTCTCCGGATGATGTTGCAAAAGACTTTGTAATTTACGTCCACTCAGATCTTGGAAATAGTACTAATCCAGATAGTTTGCTACCTACTTACTTTAAGAAAGTCAGCCTGAGAAAAGTGATAAATAACAAGTATTTTCGTGAAAATGGAACCCGAATATACCTATGTGAATTTCCAAACAAAGCCGGTAAATCTGCTTATAGAGCTATTATGAAAGACTTAAAGGATTTGTATAGAAACTAGCTAAATAGCCACAATATGGGACAAGGTGGCCATTCGTCTTGCAAGATCAAAATTGAAATAATGGAACCAAAGAAATTAATAGTACAGGTAGTTGCCGCCATACTGCTTTATGTTACCATATCAATGATATTGGAACAGGACTTCAATAGTGAGATCATAAAGAGGGAAATTGTTGAAGGAATCGTTTTTGGGATTATTTACGGACTCTTTGTCTGGCTGAGCTCAAGATGGCGCAAAAAGAAGAATAGTGGGAACGATGAACAACATCCCCTGAATTAAACTATGCATAGCTGTGATCTCAAAATCCGAACAATCTAAACTTCGCGGACGTTTGTTTCGCCATCTCGATGGCTTGGTGACCGCGCCAACAGCTTATGATCTTTTCATAAAGGGGGTATGGGATCAGCTGGCGAATAACAGCAGCTGCTCTCTTAATACCCTATCAAAGGATTATAAAGCAAACGAAGGCTATCTGAATGTGGCTTTACGGATCCTGTGTTCCCAGGGGTGGTGTACCCAAAAAGTAGACAATGACAATAACACCGTTCAGTTTGCAATCACCTCTAAAGGCTTGTATGCAAAAGAATATGTCGGACTTTACAGGG
>JBDNAQ010000373.1:0-5023 GCA_039768345.1 Flavobacteriaceae bacterium | reverse complement strand
ATTCTGAAAGTCCGCAGGCAAGGCGGTCAGTTCAGATCTTTGGAAGACTTTCTGGATAGGGTAGTCATCTCCGTCGAGCAGCTGAGTATTTTGATCCGTATCAATGCCTTCCGCTTTACAAAGGTGAACAAACACAAACTTTTATGGCAGGCACATCTGTTTTTATCCAGAGGCAAGATCGATGAACACCCGCGGCTTTTCCCGCCCCAGCATCAGAACTTTAAGATCCCCCGTCTTTACACTACAGATTTAGAAGCTGCCTTTACCCAGCTCGAGCTGCTGGGTTTCTGTTTGTGCAGCCCGTTCGAAATACTGAAAACTCCCCCTAAAAATGATCATGGCGCCAAAGATCTGGAGCAGTATTTAGGAAAGAATATCGATATCTATGGTTATTTGGTGACGGTAAAAAACACCAATACCCATAATAACAAGCGTATGCACTTCGCCACTTTTGTAGACCAGCAGGGGGAAGTCTTTGATACCGTCCTCTTCCCGCCGGTGGCAGCAAAGTATTTTTTTAGAGGGAAAGGAATCTACAGGTGCTATGGGAAGGTGGTTAGCGAGTTTGGATTTTTAA
Source organism: Flavobacteriaceae bacterium (assembly GCA_039768345.1). Taxonomy (GTDB): domain Bacteria; phylum Bacteroidota; class Bacteroidia; order Flavobacteriales; family Flavobacteriaceae; genus JAHEJJ01. The sequence goes on along the minus strand of JBDNAQ010000373.1, from coordinate 4,446 downwards.
GCATAGAGGTAATCAAAATGCAAAAAGAGGACTTAATAAGTGATCCCAGATACTCAGATATGAAGGTAGCATCGAGAACAAAAATGTTAGAAGACAAGCGAAAGAAGTCTAAGGAAAAAATGTCCGAGGAAGGCGAAGATCCTGAACGAATGTAATGCTTTGAATCAAAGCTATATATCCTTCAGTTCATCATCAATTAGAATGATCAAATTATCAATATCCCTAATAGTAGAATTATAAACGTCTTCTTTTTCATACATAATCCTTAATACAAGGAACAACAGATTTTGAAAATCCGCTTCATACAACCTATTGTTATCTAATACAGCACCATTGGAGAGGTTTACATTGACCTGTAATCTTGGGATCACCTGGGTAACGACTGCATCGTAATGAATATTCTCAATTCTATTGATGTGAAGAAATCTTTCTTCTAATTCACGAAGGCCATCAATTATCCTATGGTTTGTCAAAATTTTAATTTCCCCGCTATTTACCAGGGTTTCATAAATATTGCCCCGACCATCAAAATCAGAATGATCGATGAGCTTAACCACCAGCTTGCCAAGCGTGTCAATTTTAGTTCGATCATTCTGTTCAATGATCTCGTTGGCTCGTTCGAATTGAATCATATATTTCTTATTGTACTGGATGTCGTCTTCAATGATGATCTTATAATTTTCAAGCTGATCTTTAATAGTCTCATAAATGGTTAACTCATTGTTCTTTCTTATCCTGTTTTCATTCAAATTATTCACCTGGAGAGCAATTAAAATACCGAACACAATCAGTAGTGTTTCTCCAACTGCATATAAAAAATACTTTTTCATATTTCCGTCTTCAAGTAATTTTCTTCTTAAACGACCAAAGAGGTTCATAATTTGTTATCAAATTAGTATTTACTTCCAGTAAGGCGCTGGATGGATTGTTACTAAATAACAATTCTCCTTCTTCGTTTCTTTTGCTTGTCCAAAAGAAACGAAGCAAAGAAAACGACACTTTCTCTTAGGCAATTTTGAATCGAAGATTCAAAACCAGAGTCAAAATCCTAAATCGCCTCCAAGGCTTCGCCAATTCTTCACGGCTTTTGACTCTTTTGCTGAAGATAAAGAAAAGCAATCAATCGGAATTTCCTATAAACCTTCTTGTCCCGATAGCTATCGGGATTGCTTCGTTTTATTCACGGCATTTATATTCAATAATAGGTGTTCATGAATGCGTTGCATTTGTATCAAGAAATACGAAGTATTCACGAGTACTCTGAAAATAATAATGACACGAGTACAAAATGAAGAAAAGAATTTGAATGGAAACTAGTTGCTAATTGTTGAAACCCCACTAGATGGCTGAGCTTCAAAGGCCTCGAGTTCAATCCTAAATTCTTCCTTATATGCCCTGGAAACCTTTTCGGTGAACCCGGTTATCGAATCGCTACGAATTAAATTAATACTACATCCCCCAAATCCTCCTCCCATAATTCTCGCTCCTAAAATATCGTCGTAACTCTTTGTAAAATCCACCAGGAAGTCGAGTTCTTTACAACTCACTTCATAATCATCGCGAAGGCCGCTATGGGTTTCGTACATCAGCGCACCAAGCGTCTTTAAATCACCTGTCTGGAGCGCTTTTACCGCAGATAGTACTCTTATATTCTCTTCGACAACAAAGCGGGCACGCCGATACAGGGTTTCGAGTTTAGAGTTTTGTGTTCTCTCCTCAAGGTAGGGGAGCATCCCTTTAGTGACGTCGCGTAGCGAAGCTATTTCAGGGTACTTTTCTCTGATAATTTTAACTGCCCCCTGGCATTCCTGCTGTCGGGTATTGTACTCGGAATTGGCTAGTTGATGGGAAACGCCCGAATTCAATAGTAAAAAAGTATACTCACCAAGATCTAAAGGGATGTATTTGTAGTCCAGACTTCGGCAGTCCAGTAAGATTACCTGCCCCTCCTTACTCATCATAGAAGCGAACTGATCCATGATCCCGCTCATAATACCTACATAATTGTGATCGGCCTGTTGGCAAAGTTTTACCATTTCGATCTTACTCAATTCCAACCCAAACAATTCATTTAACCCAAAACTCAAGCCGCATTCCAATGCCGCGGAAGAACTCACACCACTTCCGACAGGCAGGGTCGATTCGATAGTACAATTAAATCCTTGGAGTCTATCGGTTCTTTTCAGAATTTCACTGATCACCCCCTGAACATAATTATGCCAGTTGTTTGAGCTTCGTTCCATTGTGGTGAAATCGAATTCATGTGCAGGACCATAGCCCTTGCTTTCTACCTTGCAATTAGATGGCGTTCCGTTTGTTTCAAAAGTAAATCTGAGATGTTTATCAATGGCCGTTGGCAGCACATATCCCAGATTGTAGTCTGTGTGTTCTCCGATGATATTAATGCGCCCTGGTGCCTTAATGGTTAGCGTCTCCATTATGTCTCATTAATCTTTTCCGAAGCTAAATAATAATCTCGAATTATTTAAAGATGTTTCTTTCTGTTCTTTTGTCTTGAAACAAAAGAACCAAAAATTCAATAAGCTTTTGTATGAAATTTTTGGCTCCACCAAAACCGCAAGTGCCGCTTATCGCTTCATGCTCTTTTTCGCTTCGCGAAACGCACTTCCGCTCGCGTCATTACTATTTCTTCAAAAGCTTCAGCTGAATAGAAGGTCAACCTTTATCTTCAGCAAAAGAGACAAGCTCCGTTAAGAATTGCTGAAACCTTGGAAGCAATTTAGGAGATTGACTCTGGTTTTGATGCTTAGCAGCAAAATTGCCTAAGAGAAAGTGCCTTTTCTTTTGCTTCGTTTTCTTTGGGCAAGCAAAGAAAATGAAGAGCTAGAATTTTCTGTCTGGAGAAAAAGGCTCGATATTCATCGAGGGCTTTTTTCCATCAATGATCTCTGCGATTAGCAGCCCCGTTGCCGGACCTAAACTCCAGCCCATCATGGCATGACCGGTGGCCATAACGAGGTTTTGGTATTTAGCACTTCGCCCTATATACGGAAGCCCGTCTGGACTAACCGGGCGTAAACCACTTTCTGCAGCTGCCTTTTCCCCGGCTGTGACTTCAAGCCCGGGATAATAGCCTTGGGCCGCCATGGCAATTGCTTCTACCCGCTCTTGTCGGATCTTATGGTTAATGCCCGAAAATTCCATTGTGCCGGCCAACCTTGTAAAACCCTTCATTGGGGTTACCGCGACCTTAGTCTCCATCAATACCGCCGGATATCGGATACCTGTGGCACTTTCAATGTTAATACGGTAGCCTTTTCCAGCCTGCAGAGGTATTCTGAGACCTATATTTTTTACAAGAACGCTCGTCCAGCTGCCCGCAGCTATAACCACTTCATCTGCCTTATATTCTCCTTTATCTGTTACAATATTCTCTACGGTATTTCCAGAAACCGCAATACTGATGACCTCTTCCTCAGTATGGATCCGAACACCAGCTTTTCTAAGGTAGCTCACCATTTTTGACATAAACTCCGTGGGGGTGGTATGGCCGTCACATTCATAATGAATCGCACCCCGGATGTCTAGCTCGATATCGGGCTCAAGATTTTGGGTTTCCTTTTTGTTGAGTGCTTTTACTTCCAAACCGATAAAACTGGCTTTTTCGGCTACTTTCATTTCTTCTTCACCTGCCTTTTCTGTCTTATATAGCATCAGTAGACCTTTGCGCTCTAACTGGAAATCACCCAGATCTCCGGAAGATTTGATGTCTTCAAAAAGGCCCCGGCTAAGGATATTGATGTTTTTGATCACCGGGATGGCCTGCTCAACCTTTGCCCTGGTAGACGATCTTTTAAAATACCAGGCCCACTTGAAAAATTCGGGATCCCATCTGGGTTTGAGATAAAATGGAGAGGCAGAATTAAACATCCATTTTAAGCCTTTACTCATCATTCCCGGGGCTGCCAATGGGATAATATGGCTGGGGGTGATATAACCGGCATTGACAAAGGATGCGCCGCTGGTAATGTCAGATTTTTCCAAAACCGTTACTCTGTGTCCTGATTTGTGCAGAAAATATGCCGTACTCAGGCCTACTATCCCACCTCCGACAATGACGATGTTCTTACTCATAAATTATAAAACTTGAAAACCGTGAGCATATGGATCGGCATCATCAATCGTGATCGTATTCTGGCCATATATCCTGGCCCAACCTTTGATGCTTGGAATTATAGCAGGTATTCCCCTTATTTCCGTATCAGTTTCCACTTTTCCTGTAAAGCGAGAACCGATAATACTCTCGTGTATAAATTCATCACCTGCCTTGAGCTTTCCCCTGGCCGACCATTGCGCCATCCGGGCAGATGTACCCGTGCCACAAGGAGATCGGTCGATAGCCTTATTCCCGTAAAAAACAGCGGAGCGTGCTGTTGCACCCTGGCCGGGAACTCCGGTCCATAGGACATGACTTACATCGCGTAT
>JBDNAQ010000372.1:0-3624 GCA_039768345.1 Flavobacteriaceae bacterium | reverse complement strand
TTGTTGCGCTGGTGATATTAACCGCTGCACTGAAAGGTTTATCATATCCCTCTGCTTCCATCTGAGGGTTCATAAACCCGCCGATGGCAGAGGCGGCCGCCACGGCAGAACCGGAAATCGCGCCGAACAACATGCAGGCGATTATATTTACAAAGGCAAGTCCGCCCGGCAAGGGTCCGATCAAAGCCTTGGCAAAATTAATAAGTCGGACTGCTATTCCACCTCTGTTCATCACTTGACCGGCCAGGATAAAGAATGGTACGGCCAGCAGAGCAAAACTGTCGAGTGAGGCTGCCATACGCTGTGCAAGAGTTGTCACAGAAGGAAGAAAGGGCAAGGCGACAACCAATGTAAAAAGCGCCGCCAAACCTATGGCATAGGCCACAGGCACCCTCATAGCGAGGAAGAATAAAAACCCAAAAACGAGTATAAGTACTTCTGTGTGCTCCATGGTCAATCTTCTATTTGGGGTCTAATCGATTTAAGATGGAGAAAACAATAATACAGAATAAGGAGACCGCTTAATGGCAGCACCAGGTATACGAACCCCAGAGGAATCTCCAGGGCGGCAGACTTTTGCCCCAGGGTGAAGGTGATCCAACAAAGACGACTGCCTCCTATGACCAAGACCGTCAGGCTAAAAAGTGCCACGGCCATATAAACAAAGCCGTCAAACAGAATTTTTCTTTTGGAAACCAGCCTGTCTGGAAGCAGGTCGATGGCAAGATGGAGTTTTTTTCCGGTGGCATATGCCGCACCCAACAATCCAACCCAAATTAGGCCATAGCTCGAAATCTCATCGGTAATAGTACTCGGTGCCTTCAAGAGAAAGCGCGAAAATACCTGCCAGAGTACACTTAGTAACATTATGGTAAATAACGTCACAAGCAAGTGCTCCAAAATCCGGTCTACCTTATTTTTCATTCCTGATTTTATTGATTATATCCAATATTTCCGGATCGTTTTCAAAAATGCTTATGATATTCCTGGTTTTTTCTTCAAAAAGATATTTTGCCGGATAGGTCACAATTACGCCAGCCTTTTTTATCGCCTTTATGGATTCCTCTTCGGAAGCCTTCCAGAGTCTTCGCTGGTATTGCGCAGATTCCTTGGCCGCCTCCCTGATCCAAGCCTGCTCTTTACGGCTAAAACGATTCCAGGAATCAAGCCCCACCAATAGGACATCCGGAACAGCAGTATGCTGATTGAGGCTATAGTACTTACACACTTCATAGTGTTTTGACGTATAAAAACTGGGAAGGTTATTTTCGGCACCGTCTACCACACCTTGTTGTAAAGCAGTATATAATTCTCCCCAGGAAATCGGTGTAGGTGACCCTCCCAGAAGGTTTACCATGGCAACAGCCATATTGCTTTTCTGAACCCGTATTTTGAGTCCTACGAGATCTTCAGGTTTATCTATAGTTTTGGTTTTAGTATAAAAACTTCGACTTCCTGCATCATAGAAGGTAAGACCCCGTAAGCGTGAATGAGCTCCCTTAGCGAGTATTTCCTCTCCTACCTGGCCATCGAATATCCTGTGTGCATGATCTGTATTCTTGAAAATATAAGGTACGCTGAGTACCTTGTATTCCGGGATAAAATTCTCGAGAACGGCAGCTGAGACTTTGGTAATGTCCAGGCTTCCGATTTGCAGTAGTTCCAGACATTCTCTTTCGGCCCCTAATTGACCGCCGGGATAGATCAACACTTCGATTGTACCTTTTGATTTAAGCTCCAGTCTGTCCCCCATATATACCATCGCCTGATGTACAGGATGATTGGTGTCCAATCCGTGTGCCAGCCTGATAATTTTCCGATCAGGTTGATGGCTGCAGGAGAACAACAAAACGAGAATCAAACCATACCAACACCACCAAAGGCATGTGCGCACGAATTTAGACTGTAAGTAAGCGGATTCAGAAGTCACGGATGAATAGTTTTCCAATAACAAAAATTGGCTATCTTAAGCGGAATATTTGTGTAATTTAATAAATAATAGAACAAGCCGTATTATCGGCAATTGCAGTGATCTATGTCGGAACTGTTTTCATTAAAGGGTAAAATTATTTTAATGAGTGGTGCTACTGGTGTGCTGGGCAGTAGTATGGCCAAATACCTGGCTCAAAATGGAGCCCGGGTACTGGTAATGGGAAGGAACAAGGCTAAAGTTGATCGCTTGGTTTCAGAGATTGTTGGCGATAATGGCAAGGCCTTTCCCCTGCTGGCCGATGTGACCGATGAAAACCAATTGAAGCAAGTATTCACAACTATTGAAAAAGCCTTTGGCAAGCTCGATGTACTCATCAATGCGGCTGGCGGTAATCTGCCAGGGGCTGTGATCGGTCCTGACCAGAATTTTACCGATGCCAAGATCGAAGAGCTTAGACGGGTAATGGAACTGAATTACCTGGGAACGTTTATACCCATAATGGTTTTTCTGCCTCTTATGCTCAAGCATAACAAAGGGAGTATCCTCAATATATCATCTATGACTGCCCAACGGCCTTTAACCAGAGTACTGGGATATGGGTCGGCTAAGGCGGCTATCGACAATCTCACCCAGTGGCTTGCCGTGGAATTCTGTCAGAAATACGGAAATGGGATCAGGGTTAATGCCATAGCTCCTGGTTTTTTTCTTACCGAACAGAACCGTTCATTACTAACCGAGCAAGATGGAAGTCTCACCGATAGGGGGAGCAAAATCATCGAACATACGCCTATGAAAGAGTTTGGCATGCCCGAAGATCTGCATGGAGTAACCCACTGGCTATGTAGCGATGCCTCACGTTTTGTTACCGGAACAATTGTTCCTGTGGATGGAGGGTTTAATGCATTTTCCGGGGTATGAAGCCATTAGAGGAAACCATGCGTTGGTTTGGACCATCAGACGGGGTCAGCTTATCCGATATCCGTCAGGCCGGGGCCACAGGAGTAGTCACAGCCCTCCATGAAATACCTAATGGTAAGATATGGCCCAAAGATGCGATTCAGGAAAGAAAACAATTGGTCGAAAATGCGGGACTAAACTGGTCGGTAGTTGAAAGCGTACCCGTCCATGAAGACATCAAACTTCGGAAAGGTAACTACGAAGAATTTATCAAAAATTATATTCAAACTATCATAAACCTGGCCCAGTCCGGGATAAAAGTGATCTGCTATAATTTCATGCCTGTGCTCGATTGGACACGCACCGACCTTGCCTACGAACTTCCGGGTGGTGGCAGTTCATTAAGATTTGAGCTGAGGAAGCTGGCTGCCTTTGATTGTTTTATTCTAAGACGACCCTCCGCAACAGATGATTATCCACCCGACATACTGAAACAGGCCAAGGCTTATTACCAAAAACTCGATCCTGCCGGGCAAGAAGAACTTACCTCAACGATCCTGGCCGGTTTACCCGGTGCTGAAGAAACTTATTCGCTTACAGACTTTCAAAATGCCCTGGATTCATATCATAAGACAGGTGCTGTTGAACTGAGAGAAAACCTTAGGCTGTTTTTAGAAATGATTATCCCTGTAGCTGAAAAGCACGGTATAAAAATGGCAATTCATCCTGATGATCCTCCATTTCCGATTTTCGGGCTACCACGGGTAGTCTCTACCTCAGATGATCTTGCCGGT
>JBDNAQ010000071.1:0-3390 GCA_039768345.1 Flavobacteriaceae bacterium | reverse complement strand
CTCTTTCACAGACTTCGGTAGCTAAATGTCATGAGGTGCTTGAATCCGGCGGCGAGAAGTATAGAGTACATGATCCGGCTTCGTGGCCTATGCAAGCCAGGATGTGTTATGAAAACAAGTGGAAAGAACTACATAGATGGCAGGAAGAGCATAAACATGGAAAGCTCTGAGCATACTTTTATAACATCCCGTTCGCTTCTACCCATCTAAAGCGGTACTGGTCTTCCGGAATCCGCATACGGTCTGCTATACGTTCCAGTCTTTCAGGTAGTTTCATTAAATAATCCCTTGCTTTATCGGCTTCATCGGTAAGACTTCGCAAGGAAGCAAGATCCCAGTAAGTATTGAGTTTCCCCAGTATGTCGATATAGTCTTGCGATGTATATACTCCAAGGCGTTGGGCGCAATTTGCAAAATTCTCGAATGCCACACCAGCCAATTCTCCCGATTCTCTGAGTAAGTGTGCGGGCATCACGATTTTACGTTTCATCATATCGGCAAAAGCAAGGATCATCCCACTCGGATCCTGCCCTAAAATGGTTTTAACGAATTCGCGGTATGCCAGGTGATGGCGCATCTCATCGCCAGCGATGATCTGACACATCTTGCTGAGCAAGTTATTGCCTTGTTTTTTTGCCATTTGGCCTACCCTTTTATGAGATATATTGGTGGCCAATTCCTGAAAAGTAGTATACACAAAATTCTTATACGGATCTCTGTCTGTTCCGATATCAAAGCCGTCATTTATTAGATACTGGGTAGATATTTCCACTTCTCTCATATTAACACGGCCCGAGAGATAGAGGTATTTATTCAAGACATCGCCATGACGGTTTTCTTCAGCTGTCCAGGCTCGAACCCATTTCGACCATGGTCCATTTTCCTGTTGATTGATTCCTTCCACATCCATCAACCAGGATTCGTAAGTCGGCAAGGCCTCCTCTGTTATGGTGTCGGCAACCAGCGTAACCCAAAAGTCATAGCTTAATTCCTTGGCTTCTTCCCTTATTTTTTCCAGTTCATCCATAAAGTCTTCGCCCTGGGAATCGGGCAGAAAATCTGAAGGTTGCCATATTTGTTCTATCGGAACTAAAAAGGAATCCATAAAACCCAGGACTTGCGGTTCTATGGCCTTCATAACTTCGAGACGGATATTTTTCTGAGGTGTATTCATCATCTACAAATAACGACATTTAATCTATTTTCCCTGCTTAATACCATCAAAAAATTCAGTTTCTCCCTTTTTCTCCAGGGTAAAGCGTATGTACCGGATCACTTTGCCATATGTCCTTACTATCGATGTCGATGATAGACAAAGGACCCTCGAAGGCGGCACCTGTATCAATATTCCATACGTTCGCCGCCCGGTAGGGTTTGGTCTTACCAATTCTGGTTACCGGGGTATGGCCTATATATATTTCCTCATAATGACTTAGTCTTTTAGGATACAACGGATCGGTTGGCGCCAGTTGAGGGTCCAGGGCAAGTGCGAGCTCCCATAAGGTCCGATCCCAATAAAATGGTTTGGTATAATATTCATACGTCACCCCATGTAAATTAGTAAAGCCCGCATGGAGAAAAAGCCGATGCTGATCATCCAAATAATAATTCTCCAGGCGGTCGAAAAAATTGAGGTGGATCTTTCTGATCGTTGAACTATGCCTGTTATAGGAATCGATGCTGCTCTGGCCACCGTGTTTCAACCAGAGGGGATTGCTTTTTTCGCTATGTAACCAAGCTTCACACAACTCATCGTGATTCCCCCGAAGAAAACGGCATTTATGGGTACTGTTCAACTCGATGAGGAAATTTATCGTTTCAACAGCTTCACTCCACCCATCTACGTAATCTCCTAAAAAAATCAGCTCGTCCTCTTCATTTACTCCTGCACTTTCCATAACCTGTAACAGTGCACGAAGCCCTGCATGAATATCACCAATTACCAATGTCCTCATAAAACAAAATTCGAGATAATCATCCGGAAGTGTACAACAAAGAAGATTAAAATTTTGGACTGGTGTCAGATTTCCTTTTACTTTGGAAGTTCTATTCCCTGTTATATGAAAAAAGTCTATTGTATAGGCGAACTCTTGATCGATTTTGTAGCAGAAAATCAGGGTAGTGATCTTTCTAAAGCTATAGAATTTACAAAAAAAGCTGGTGGCGCCCCGGCCAACGTGGCCTGTGCCATTTCGAAACTAGGCGGCAACAGTGCCTTTATCGGCTGTGTTGGCAAAGATCCATTTGGCAGTTATCTGCTCAATATACTCAGCGATCATGGTGTTGATGTCTCCCTGGCCCAGCGCTCGAGTATTTTTACAACACTTGCTTTTGTCTCCCTGGCCGAGGATGGAGAACGCGATTTTGTCTTTAGCCGTGGTGCAGACAAGGAACTACAGTACCAGTCTTCCATTAAAAATGATTTCAAAGACAGCATTGTACATTTTGGAGCGGCGACTGCGCTGTTGGGTGGAAATTTAGAGAATGCCTACAATCATTACTATTTTGATAGCCTGACACAAGATTCATTTATAAGTTTTGATCCAAATTACAGAGCTGATTTATGGAAAGGCAAAGATCAGGTCTATATCAAGAAGTGCCGGCCTTTTATCGAAAAAGCCCACTTGTGCAAGTTCAGCCTCGAAGAGGCCCAGCTTCTTACTTCTCAGGAAGATATGCGAACTGCTTGTAGTGATCTGCATGCCATGGGTGTACATATAATTGCCGTGACATTAGGACCGGAGGGCACTTTCGTGAGTACTGCGCGTACTCAAAAAATAGTGGAAACCATAAAGGTGAAAGCGGTAGATACCACTGGTGCGGGCGATGCTTTTATCGGATGTTTGCTACAACAGATAGCAACTCTTGACCACGCGGAGGATATTTTAAAGAACGATGATAAATTGCTGGAAATGGTCGCTATTGCCAATAGGGCAGGTGCCTGGACCACCACCAACTATGGGGCTATAGAATCTCTTCCCGATCAACATCAACTGAACCTCTGATATGAATCAGGCAGCTTTTCATAGTTACCTTGCTTCGGAAGATCTTAAAAATCCGGAGAAGGCAAACCAACAACATATTTTCGAACTCCGCCTTGATAGTAATATATCACTGATTCAATATCTTTTTTTCGAACTCTATCCACAGGAAAAGCATCTCAAGGATTTTAGGAAATTACAAAAACTCCTCTCCGATCTTTTTAGGAAAAGACCAGATCATCTTCGCTTGCTCGATCTACAAAGAATGGCCGCAGGGAACTGGTATCAAGATCAACGCCTGGTCGGGATGCAGCTCTATGTAGATCGTTTTAACAAAGATCTTAAAGGTATTGAAGAAAAACTGCCTTATATGGAAGATTTGGGTGTAAATCTTTTACATCTGATGCCG
>JBDNAQ010000070.1:0-6594 GCA_039768345.1 Flavobacteriaceae bacterium | reverse complement strand
GATAAAAGAAGCGATGACTTGCTTCTGTAGTAAAAGGTTGATCAGATGCCATTTATCAATAATATCATTCTGAGGATTTGTCTTTAAAGAAATCATTCCAGATTATCATCTTGCCTGTATTTGCGGAATGACGGGCGGCATGCAAAATTTGCATAACGATTTTATTGTTATCCGGACCCGAAAGATCATATGATGGAAGTTGGTATCCTTTTACGACGACCTGGTGAAGTAGTGCGAATGGATCGTGAAATCCTTCCGGTAATGACGGAGCTTCAAACGAAACTTGATCCTCATCGCCACTTTCGAATTGAAGCATGTCTTTGCTGTTCTTGCATATTATATATCCTTCATTGCCATAGACCTCCATATCCTTAACGTTGTGAGGCCAGTTCCATGAAGCCTGGATAATGACCTGAGCACTGGGGTAAGTGAGTACAATGGTAGCCTCATCTTCTACCTTCGGATAGAGATCGGGTTTTATTTGTTGAACCGTACAGGAAACGGTTAGCGGCACGGCTCCTTTCATCAGCCAGGTAGTAATATTTGCACCATAACATCCGAAATCGGTAAGGGCGCCACCTCCATTTAGTTTTGGATCGGTTAGCCATTCGAGGAACTCCGGATTACATCCAATCTCAATCGGACCGGGATGACCGGTATGAAATACTATTTTACGTATTTCTCCAATGGCACTTTCTTCATGAATTCGTCTGTAAGCTTCAAAGTTGCTACCATACCAGGATGATTCATAATTAGTGAGCAAATGAATATTATGTTCTTCTGCCAGCTTTAACATTTCCTGGCTATGTTCCCAGTTCACGGCAAGTGGTTTTTCAACCATTACATGGATACCACGAGGTGCGCAAAACTGAACAACTTCCAGATGTCCGTAAATCGTATTAAATGCGGTAACCGCCTGAGGTTGGGTTTTAGCAACCATTTCTTCCATGGTCTCATAGACTATATCCATAGAGTATCCGTGCTGTTCAGAATACTCAGCGGCCAATTCTCTGTTGGGCTCCACAATTCCAACGATCTCGATATCACCCTGCTGTTGCCTGCCGAGAATCCAATGTACATGGGTATGTACTAATCCAATAACCCCGACGCGGAGCGGTGCATCAGTAAGTTTTTCTACTTGGGGTGTTTCCGATTTTAGAGGATTTGAGTGTTTGGTTTCATGAGCCATGTTCAATTGGGTGGATAAGAATACCAGCAAAATGATTTTCCTGATCATAGAATCTTGTTCTTAAGGTGTTAAGGCCTTTCTTATCGCTGCCTCGGTTAAAGGTGCCATTGTCCGGTATCCCTCAAGATTCGGATGCACACCGTCATAGGCTAATTCTTTTTTCATCCCATTTTGATTGTCTTTCATGGCCGAGAAATAGTCGAGATATACCAAATTATTCTCCTCTGCATATTCCAAAAGCAACTTGTTGAGTTCGGGAATTTTAAGATGTGGTTCACAACCAGGTTTCCAGGGATAGTCGGCCGCAGGGAGTACCGAGGCCAGTACTACTTTTATGTTGTTCGCCCTCGCGATCTCTATCATGCCTTTAATGTTATCCATAATCATAGCGATCGTAGAAGGGCCGGTATTTCCGGCAATATCATTTGTCCCTGCCAGGAGGACCACTACCTTAGGCTTTAATGCTACGACATCCTGTCGGAAACGCAGCAACATCTGAGGAGTGGTTTGACCACCGATACCCCTGTTAACATAGGGTTTGTTTTCAAAGAATTCAGGATAGTGCGCCAGCCAGCCAATAGTGATGGAATTTCCCATAAATACCACGCGGTCTTCGCCTGCCGCAGGGAGCTGGAGTTGTTCATTGGCTTTGGCATAATGCCCCAATGCCGCCCAATCCTGAGCGAAAGTGTCAGAGTTATATACGATACTGGCGATTAAGACCAGTTGAGCAAGCCGTCGGTGGGTCATCGGTCTAAAATGTTTAGGACGGAAAGATACAAAATGCAATTATTCTCATGATGAGCTGTAAACGGCATATAAAAAAAACCCTGCAGAATACCTGCAGGGTTTATATCGATTTGGATTATGTTGACTTTATTCGCAGCTCACATCGTCGCCCATACCATCCCAGCAATGCCATACTTCATCCTCGAAGTATCGGGGAGCAAGTACGCGACCAAAATAATCGGCTCTGTTCCATTCTATTCTGATATCGACAAAATTCTCGGTGCCCTCATCATAGGTATGTGCATCGAAGTAGGCGTCGAAATCACCTGCCTGTAATCCATATTCCAAATAACTGTCTTTAAAAAGATCATCATTTTCATTAGCATCCAGTTCCCTTACCCAGGTATAACGGATGTTTCCGATTTCTTCACCTTCCACTTCCCAATCGATACGGAGGATCGGATTTGGACGTTCAGGGCCTTCGTTGAGCAGCCAATGGCCCGAATTGCCATCGAGGTCTGAAACTCCGGTGAACCAAAGAAATTCATCGAAACCTTCAATTCCTTCTTTGGTGATGTACATCTCCCAAATAACTTCTTCTCCGGAAATTTCTCCGGTGAGTCTGGCGGTGTATTCACTGGTAAAACCACCCACAGAGTAAGACCATTGCCATTTCAGGTCGCCGATCACTTCAGCATCCTGATTTACAGCAGCCTGGAAGGATGCTACAGGTACAGCAAGAGTAGTAAAAAGGGCAGAATTCCAAATTCCGACTACAAGTCGGGAAAAGACCCAATTACCATTGGGAGCGGCCTTCTGACCAATTCCCTGGGCCGAACCGGGGTCGGCGGTAAAACTCTCAAAGTCGTACGCCATTGTTTCAAATGACGGTAATGAAATAGCCTGGGTTTCCGATCCTGGATCGTCTGAGCTATCACAGGAAATAAAGAATACCAATAGAAATGCGGCTAAATAGCCATAAAATTTGTTGTTTATCATAACGGATAGGGTTATAGTAAGATTTTATCTAATCCATTAACGAACTGCCAGACAAATTAGTATGAATAACTAAGGAAATTCTCAGATAAGAATTACCCTTAATTATCCGTTTCAGACTACTGATTATCAGTTTACTATATTGAAATGATCAATATTTAGCACTATCATTTTTGGGAAGTGTCCTTCGAATAAAGTTGCGAATGTCATTATTTGCCTTTTCCAGATCCTCTCTTCTGAGATACATCATGTGTCCGCTGCGATATCCCTTGAATTCAAAACGATCCTTCATTCTTCCGCTGGGATCGATTTGCCACATGGTGTATTTCGCGTTGAAATAGGTAGTGGCCCCATCGTAATATCCACTTTGTATCAAGACATTCAAATAAGGATTCTGTGCCATGGCTTGCCGGAGATTGTCTCTTGTATTATCGTCTTTATTGTCCCAGGGCCTTACCGGGCCGAACATATTGTATTTGATATCTGTTTTGAATTTTAGTTCTTCCTGTAAATAGTAATTGATAGCTGGAGTAAAACTATGTAGCCAGGAGGTAATCTCGGAGTTGTAATCCGGTTTATCACCAGCAAGTTGTTTATCGATACCCAGATAGCGACTATCGAGACGACCTACGGTATATCCGCCTTTGTCGCGCAACAATGCTTTCCAGAAGTAGGAGGTAGGTACCACCAGGTTATGGTCCAGTATTTCTTTGGTGCTCAGACCCGAATAATAGGCCATTTTTTCTGCTACTGCCTGTTTTTCCGTTTCACTTATAAATCCTCCTTTGGCAATAGCCGGGATAAGGGTGTTGATGGTATAGCTTTCGGATTCGGGCAATATTTCGAGAAGGTCTTTCGACTGCAACTCTGTCGTCAGAGCTTTTTGATGCCAGGCAGCCGCGGTATAATAGGGGAGGTTCATCGCGCTGCTTACCGGGCCTCCTACTCGAATGACCTTGTAGTCTGCAGGCGAAACCATGATTACGCCATTGAGATACATCCACTGCTGATTTTGCAGCGCAAGCGAAAGGCCCATGACCCGGGTGCCTCCGTAACTCTCACCAATAATGTACTTGGGTGAACGCCAGCGGTTATTTCTTGTCACAAAGGTATTAAGCCATTCAGCGAGATACTTAGTATCTGCATTGATCCCAAAAAATTTGCTCCTGTCTACTTCATCCCCTGTTTCTGGTATGGTACGGGAATATCCTGTATTGGCAGGATTTACATATACTATATCGGTAACATCGAGAACGGAATACGGATTTTGCCTCACACCATAGGGTTGAACCGGATAACCTTCATCGTCTATTTTTAAAACTCTCGGACCGGTATATGCCAGATGCATCCAAACCGATCCCGAGCCTGGACCTCCGTTAAAGGAAATCAATAATGGCCTGGAAGTACGGTCTTTAATATCATTCCGGGTATAGTAGGTATAATGCAGTGACGCTATTGGTTTACCCGATTCATCCCACACTGGTTGTGTTCCTGTTTGTGCCGTATAATTAAAGGAGGCACCATTTACAGTCACGCTGTGCTGTGTGCGTATAACTGTGTCGATGACCAGGTTGCGCTCCTGGGCATATAAGGCGATCCCGGCACAAAAAGAAATTAGAATGAAGAGGACTAAAGAGTTAGATTTCATATGATTTTGGTTTGATGTCTAAAAATAGGAATTTCTGCAAATCCATCCGGCCATTTTACAGCAATCTGAATACTAGGCAGGTATAGCCTTTGGATTCGGATTGTTTATTATCTTTAATCGTAATGAAATTGTCTGGAGATATGAAGAAAATTTCAAGAAGGTCCTTTACCCATCAATTATCTACCGGTATAGCAGGTGTTGCCCTCGCTTCCGGAATGCCATGGGCTTGCGCCATGGACGTTAAAAAACCTCAAATGTCTTTGGGCGTGGCATTGGTCGGATTAGGTAGCTATAGTACCTATCAGCTGGCACCGGCCTTACAACAAACAAAATATTGTCATCTTGCGGGTATCGTTACCGGAACACCGGCCAAGGAAAAACAATGGGCAACAAAGTATGGCGTGGAGGAGAAGAACATCTATAACTATCGGAATTTTGATAACATTATCAACGACAGTGATATCGATATTGTATATGTGGTTTTGCCAAATTCCATGCATGCCGAATTCTCTATCCGCGCTGCCAGGGCGGGCAAGCATGTGATATGTGAAAAACCCATGGCCATAAGCGTAGAGGAGTGCGATGCTATCATAGATGCCTGTCAGGAGGCAGGGGTTCGTCTCGGGATGGGATACCGGCTCCACTCTGAGCCCTATACCCGGGAGATTAAGCGATTTGTAAGAGAGAAAACCTTTGGCAGTACCCTGCATGTTACGGCCGAGGCTGCTTACAGATCTTCCGGATCACCAGGTCAATGGCGATTAAATCGATCTCTATCCGGAGGAGGTGCCCTTATGAATATGGGCGTATATGCCATTCAAAGTGCTATTTATTGTACCGGAAAGAATCCCATATCTGTAACTGCACAAGAGTTTAGCACCCGTCCTGAATATTTTAAAGATACAGATGAGACCATTACGGCTCAATTTGAGTTTGACAGCGACACTACAGCTGAGATCATGACCTCGCACAACAAATGGGGTAATAACCTCAGGGCGAAATGCTCGGAGGGTTGGTTCGAATTAGATCCTGCTTCGAGCTATGGTCCTTTGAAAGGCAAAACCTCAGCCGGTATTCTGAAATTTCCTCATGAAAGTCAGCAAAAACTGCAGATGGATGATTTCGCCCGGCATATTCTTCAGGATAAAACGAACAGGGCACCAGGTGAAATGGGAAAGAGAGACATGATTATTGTTGAGGCTATCTATAAATCGGTTGCCATGGGAGGCAAGAAAATTAGCCTCAATCTTGGTGCATTAGGTCTTGCGGGAGATTGAATTTATTTTTTCAGGGGTTGGAATTATAAAACATCGGCTCATTTTCCTTATCCCTCAGCAACCAGATCTCTGCGTTTTTCTCGGATCTGAACACTCTTAATAGTGCCGATCTGTTGGTGGCTACAGATTGAAAGAACCTACTGTGATATAGGCCATTCCATACAATGGCGATCTTTATGTGGTCTTTAAGCACTTCGGCAATATGTTCCCCGATAAAAAACTGTTCTACTATTGGCATCTGACCAATTTCCAGTTCTCTTAGATCTACAAGGATCTTAAAAACCCGCTCTTTCAAACATTGATTCCGAATGATTTTGGGATATCTTATAAGGTCCCAATACTGATACTCACCAGAAATATTCATCTCCAGGAATTCCTTTCTTTTCTCTAAAGAATAACGCGTATACATCCGCCTGTGTAATTAAGACGATTTGTGGCATTAACTGTAAAAGGTTGTTTTGAAAAAAGACAGAATTAATTTACAAAAATAATTTTAAATACTTAAACATTTTAGAAGAATAATAATAAATATGCAAGAATAGTATGAAAATAATATGAATTCTGCCTTTTTGAATCTAAATAATTAATAAATCTTCGATTTCTTAAGAATATTGACGGGTAATTTCCTTGATCGGTTAATTGGAAATCGGATAAATATTCCTTAGAATTTTTCGAATACCCCGAGTCCGAATAAGGCAAAATCATATTTCACCGGATCTGCCGGATCCAGTTTCCGCAAATTCATGTCTAATTCG
>JBDNAQ010000069.1:0-4417 GCA_039768345.1 Flavobacteriaceae bacterium | reverse complement strand
TATCGGCGCTGATCCCGATCTCCTGCAAACACCATTTGAGTCGGTCCATATGGGCCTTTCCATACAAGAAACGCCCATTAACCTGTGCCATCACCTCATAGATGCCGTCGCCGAAGATAAACCCACGGTCGAAGACAGAAATACGGGCATCTTCAGCATCGACAATCTTACCATCGATGAATACTTTAGCAGGATAGGCTGGTTTTTTCAGGTTCACGTTCTTTTTGTGTTGGTGGCAATGGCGGTAAGTGCCCTCCCCTGTTCGGCTACATATCGTGTTCCAATCACGATCAAAAAACCATAGATGGGCATCAATACGACAAACAGCAGTCCGCTTTGAAGAAAATCATAATCGAGTTGCCTGAGCAGGTACCTGCCTTCATCGCCAAGGATCAAGGTAGTTATAAGGGCTACTGTACCGCCCACAAAACCAATCCATGTGCCCAGCCATTCCCCGAAAGTTTGCACAAAGTGCGCGACGCCCGGAGTGGCCATATACTCATCTCCTTCGTTTGATATCTTTTTGACCTTTTCTTTACGGTCCCACCAAAGCTGGAAACTGATCCATGACGCAAAGGCAATGATCAACCAGGTAAGAATAAAAGCGAGGACGAATTTTGGGGGTGCATCGAAGACCCGGTTATCGAAAGCTCTGTAGATGACATCGAGCGGTAAAAGCAAGTTGAGAATAGCCAGCAATATGTAGAGCCAGGCAAAAGGTTTCCGGTAAAAATCTCCGCTGTCTATATAAGACAAATACGGTTTGATGAAAGTAAAAAACTTGTTTTCCATAATTGTTGATTTTGGTTGTGTGTGTTATCAAGGCATTTCAGACTCTTCCCTTTTCTTAGATATTCTTCATTGTCACTACTTCCCTTAAATGTACCAAAAATATACGTTGACAACTCATGTAAACACCAGAACACTTTAATGATGGGAACGCCCATGATATTGGAATTCTAAGCTTCATATCTGAAGACTGGTTATCTTTCTAAAAGGATTTATCAAAAACCTTATCTTTATTCATACAAGACCAGAGCTGAAAATCAATTGTCCGCCCGGGTTTATCTTTCTTTCTGAAAAACAACTACAATTGACCTTTCGACCTAAACCTTAATAAAATATAATCCTATGCCCAGATTTATTTTTGTAATTACACTCTTAATAACACTGATTTGGAGTTGCCGGGAACAGCCCGATAAAATCGAAACCACACCACATAATATCGAATGGTTAAATGATGTTGAAAGAGTAAGCGGAGGCGCTATTTTAGTGCCAGAGAACCACGATGAACCTGAGGGTAGAAAAATTAAACTCACCTATGCCATACTAGAGTCACAGGATACTACTTCGTCGCGCTATCCGCTGATATTCTTTGCCGGAGGACCAGGTGGCAAAACCCTGAATCCGGGGTTGATCGACTTTTTAAAGCAAGACTCCATCAGTGAAAAACGTGATGTTATTCTATTCGATCAGCGAGGCATTGGCTACTCCTCCGATCTGCCCGATATGTCGCTCGACGCCTTTGATCTTTTGGCCAGGGATGCCGATGAGGCAGAGGAATTAGTACTTATGCAGGAAATGATCAACAGCTATCAAAAAAAGTGTGAAGAAGAGGGAATTCAAACCCGCTATTACAATACCCATCAAAACGCCAGGGATGTGGGGATGCTGTTTAAACATCTTGGCTATGAAAAATATAATTTGATGGGTGGTTCTTATGGAACCAGGGTAGCCAGAGTGGTACAGGATATGTTTCCGGAATATATCAATACATCTATTCTGGATTCCCCTTCCCCATTAGACGGGGACTTTCTCCTGGACCGACTTAAAAGTTATTCCCTGGCGCTGAGCAGAGTATTTGATTATTGTGAGCAGAATCCGGAATGCAAAAATAAATATCCAATGCTCGAAGAGGACTATTTCAAAGCCATCGACAAACTAAAGCAGGAGCCTTTATCGGTAATGATGAACGACAGTATGGAGGTCGTTATCAATGCCCAGGACGGTGTATACTTATTGCGAAGGCTTCTATACCAGGGGGATGCGCGGGAGAAAATCCCTGAACTCATCAGGGCATATATCGAGGGTGAGGGGTCCGTGATCAACCAGGTATTGGCCATGGAATACGGCTTAAGCACCGGCCTCAACCTCAGCATGTTGCTCTCTGTAGAAAAATATGAACAATTCGATCTGGACAATTCGGCAACAGCGATCGAAAATCAATATAAAAAATATCCCCTGATCCCGGTAAAACTCGGATTTTTTGATGCCTTCTACCAGGCAGGTATGTTATGGCACGACGGTTATTTGCCGCCTGCTGAACGTGATTTTGAGTCGTCGGATATTCCTACTCTTATTTTTGTCAATCAATATGATCCTGTAACCCCTCCTGAAAACGGGCACTTGTTTATGAAGGATCTCAGCAATGGAACGCTTTTAATTCTCGATGAAGGTGGCCATGGGGCCGGGAACCGTGATTGCAAAGACCGGGTGATGAATGCGTATATGGATAATCCTGCGACGGACCTGGATACTTCCTGCCTTAATATTTATAACAAAACAAACTAGTACCAGGCTTTTTTGGTACAGGATTATGCCTTAATTTCAGCTGCTCTTAAAAATGCATACAGACTAGCGATATATGGGGATAAAGGAAAATATAATTACACTGCATACGCTGGAGCAGGAAATCGGAAAACCCTATAGGGACTTGAGGTTCATGCTCGAAGCCTTAGACGAAATTCTGATCGAAAATGGGGAGGAAGAAATAGCGCAGAACATCCCATGGATACATCCGGAAGCCGGCGAAGACCCGCCATCGGTTTCGAAACTTGTACAGCTCTATTCGCTTATATTCCAGTTGATTAATATGGTTGAGATCAATCATGCCGTACAATACCGCCGGTCTGTTGAGGATACCGACATCACAAAGGTCAACGGCCTGTGGGCACAAGATATACAGGAAGCGCTGAACCAGGGTTATACCGAAGAGGAGATCCTGGCCAAACTAACCGAGATCAGTATTGAACCTGTGCTCACCGCCCACCCTACCGAAGCAAAACGTGCTACAGTGCTGGAGCACCACCGCGAACTCTACCTCTTGATCGTACAGCTTGAAAACAGCATGTATTCGAAACAGGAGCAGAAAAATATACGCAACAACATTAAACTTTCGCTTTACCGACTGTGGAAGACGGGCGAGATCTACCTTGAAAAACCTGATGTTTCCTCCGAACTCAGGAATGTCTTGCACTATCTGGTGAATGTTTTCCCTGAAGTGATCCCTATCGTAGACCGGAGACTGGAACAGGCACTCGACCAGTTGGGGAGTAAACCGGAATCGGTAAAAACCGCGCATGCCTATCCACATATCCACTTTGGAAACTGGGTGGGGGGCGACAGAGATGGCCATCCATTGGTTACTGCAGAGGTCACCCGCAATACGCTGTTGAAATTACGATTAAACGCTTTTGTGGTAATTAGGAGAAAACTGGTGGAGCTGGTACGCAAATTGAGTTTCAGCCATGATCTCACTGCCTGTTCGAAAACCTACCAGAATCGAGTACTGGCACTGGCAGACGATTTGGGCAGCAAAGGAGAGGAAGCCCTGAAGCGGAACAATGGGGAAGCGTTCAGGCAGATCCTGCATCTGATGATCTCCAAACTCCCGGTCGATACCGAACGTGGCCACGCCACCAAGCTTGCTGAAGTAACCGGATCGTACCGGCATTCTAAAACACTGGTAGACGACCTGAAACTATTACAGAAAGAATTACTCGACTTTGGTGCCAGGGCGGTCGCCTACAGCGACGTAAAAGATGCGATACGCCTGGTTAGTGTTTTCGGCTTCCACCTTGCAGCCCTGGATATCAGGCAGAACAGCGCCTTTCACGACAGGGCCATCACCCAATTGTTAGAGGCGGCCCATCTTCAGGACACCGATTTTATAAACTGGGATGAGGAAAAGCGGACCGGATTTTTACTGCAGGAACTGGAACTCGCCCGCCCCTTTATCCACCCACGGACACCGCTCAGCGATGAGGCACTTGCTTTGATGGACTGTTACCGGCTCATCGAAACACATACCTATAAATACGGCTTTAATTGTATCGGGTCGTTTATTGTGAGTATGACCAGGTCCTTCTCGGACTTAATGGCGGTCTATGTACTTGCCCGGGAAGCCGGCCTCACCTTTATGAGCGACGAAGGTCTGGTATTGAAAATTCATGTAGTACCCTTGCTGGAGACCATAGATGACCTGGAAAACGGTCCTACAATCCTGGAAGAATATTTTAATACGCCAATTGTACAGCGTTCATTGGCCTATTATCAAAAACAACACAACCTGAAAAGGCCTCAGCAGCAGGTCATGGTAGGCTATAGCGATAGCAACAAGGACGGGGGTATCATCGCC
>JBDNAQ010000371.1:0-3731 GCA_039768345.1 Flavobacteriaceae bacterium | reverse complement strand
GCGAAATAATCTTCATCAAATCCATTGAGCTCGTCAAAAACCGTTTTCCGGATAAACATACAGGCCCCCGTAGCCCAGAATACTTCTATGACATCATCATACTGCCCCTGGTCTTTTTCAACAGCCTGGAAAATGCGTCCCCTGCAAAAAGGATATCCAAGCATATCGATAAATCCTCCTGCGGCGCCAGCATATTCGAAGTGATCACGTTTTCTTAGATCAAGAATTTTAGGTTGTATTACGGCGACATCCTTATGCTCAGCAAAATGAGGCACTATGGGATCCAACCAATCAGGTGTTACCTCCACATCGGAGTTTAAAAGACAGAAAATGTCTGCCTCCACATGTTTTAGAGCATCGTTATACCCCTTAGCAAATCCACCATTAGTACTATTTTCTATAATTCGGACTTCCGGAAATTTATTCTTGAGCAATTCAACCGAACCATCAGATGAAGCATTATCTACCACATAGATGTCGGCGTCTTTGGAGTACGATATTACAAATGGGAGATATTCCTCCAGAAGAGCTTCTCCATTCCAATTAAGTATAACAACAGCGATTTTCAAAACGGATGTAAATTAACGGCTAAAATCAGGAATTTGCTTTAAAAAGCTATATTTTTCTTCCTCAAGATCCAGTTTACAAAAATAATGCTGCAATCCATTTGTGAGCATTAAAAAGCTTGCCTTGATCTGGAGATTATAGCGGGCCACCTGGTCGAAGACTTCCTGTGTAAGACTTTGGGTATGCGATTTACATTCTACCAAGAGCTCTATTGAACCGTCTGGATTAAACACAACGATATCGTATCGTTTGGTGAGATTGTTGACCGTGATTTTTTTTTCTACATTGATAAGACTGGCCGGGTATTGCTTATGATCGATAAGCCAGTGGACAACATGTTGCCTAACCCATTCTTCTGGTTGTAATACCACAAATTTTTTGCGGATGATATCAAAGATCAGGATCTTATTTTCGCTACTTTTGACCCTAAAGTCACAGGCCGGGAAGTTCAATAACTGCATCGTGCAAATGTCAATATTTTTTTTGGATGGAGGAAGTTAAACAGATAGTAGACGATATACGCAAGGGCAACATCGCGGCCGTCTATTTCTTGATGGGCGAAGAGGCCTATTTTATAGACAGGATTTCCGACTTTATCGCCGAAAATGTACTGACCGAGGAAGAAAAGGGGTTTAACCAACTCGTACTCTACGGGAAAGAAACCAGCCTGGAAGATATCATTGGCAATGCGAAGCGTTACCCAATGATGTCGGAAAGACAAGTGGTCATCGTTAGGGAAGCTCAGCATCTATCTCGTCAAATTGAAAAACTGTCGCAATACGTTGAATATCCACAGACCACTACGGTTCTTGTGATATGCTACAAGTTCAACAAGATAGATAAAAGAAAGAAACTTTATAAAACGCTTCAGAAAGGTAATGCAGTGCTTTTCGATAGTAAAAAACTCTACGAAAATCAGGTAGCCGATTGGATAAGGAAGATGCTCAAAGGAAAAGGTTATACGATCTCCCACAAGTCCTCTGCCTTGCTGGTCGAATTTCTGGGCACAGACCTTAGCCGTATCAATAACGAATTGGAGAAACTAAGGATAGTACTTCCAAAGGGTTCTGAGATCACTCCGGAAACTATAGAGAAGCATATCGGCATCAGTAAAGACTACAATAACTTTGAATTGAGACGAGCTCTTGGTGAAAGAGATTTTGTGAAGGCCACCAAGATCATGAAATATTTTGCCAGAAATCCAAAGGAAAATCCATTCGTAGTCACCATTACCCTTTTGCACAGCTTCTTTGCACAACTGTTGCAATATCACGGATTGCACGACCACAGTCCCAAGCATGTGGCCAGTAGCCTCAGAATAAACCCATATTTTGTATCCGAGATACAGACTGCCGCCAGAAATTACCCGATGAAACAAGTAAGTCAGATCGTTTCCAGGCTCCGTGAAATGGATATGAAGGGAAAAGGGGTAGGGGCCCAGAACTTAAGCCAGGAAGACCTATTGAAAGAATTATTGGTAAAGATTGCTTAGCGCTTACTTCCTGTCTACACTAAATCTACCGGGCCCCAACAGAAAAATTACGATAAAGACCACCAGAAATAACAATGCCTTTTCTTTAGTTCCAAAAGGGTCAGCACTATGGTGTATAACAGCCGCTACAAACATAGTGATCGCAGCAGGGATGGCCGCCCATCTTGTTTTAAAGCCGATAATTATTAGTATCGGACAAACAAACTCCCCGATTACTGCCAGAAAAAGAGAAGGGGAGGATCCTATACCTATGGGGTCCGGGAATTCAAAATTTCCAGAAATAAGCCGGTTAAATTTGCCCCAGCCATGGGTTAATAAAAAGATCGATGGTAAAATGCGAAGGATCGCTAAGCCGATATCGGTTTTGAGGGATTTAGCCATAGATTATAAGATTGGATATGCAATAAAATTACATTTTTTTTGACAATATCATAAAATAGATTGCATAATGTGGTCTAAGGTGCTCACAAGAAGTTCTGCATTTTCTTTATTAAAAGACAAGGGAGGTTTAATTTTTACCACGTTGTCATACGGGCCATCTGTCCCCACCAGGATGTTATTCTTGCGCAATTCATTTTTTATTTTTCCGGCCAGCTGCGTAAGGGGACTACCGTCTGCTTCTGCAAGTTCCACACCGAGGAACATGCCATAACCTCGAACGTCTGCTATTTCAGTATATTTTTTCCGAAGCCCTGATAAAAGCATTTTAAGATGATCCCCAACATCTTTTGCCCGATGCTGAAGTCTTTCGGCTTCTATGACATCGAGTACTGCCAGCCCTATGGCACAAGACACCGGATTACCACCAAATGAGCTAAAAAACTCTGGTCCCGTTTCAAATTTCTCCGCTATTTTTTCAGTAGTGATAACAGCCCCGATCGGATGTCCGTTACCCATGGGTTTGCCAAGAATAACTATATCGGGTACCACCTCATGTAATTCGTAGCCCCAGAACGCTTCACCCAGTCTTCCGAAACCCACCTGGACTTCATCGCTTATACAGAGTCCGCCACGATCTCGAACATGCTGATATACTTTTTTCAGATACTTTTTCGCCAGGGGTACCTGTCCCCCACATCCCATTATAGGTTCGGCTATAAATGCTGCAAGC
The DNA here is from genome assembly GCA_039768345.1 of Flavobacteriaceae bacterium. Taxonomy (GTDB): domain Bacteria; phylum Bacteroidota; class Bacteroidia; order Flavobacteriales; family Flavobacteriaceae; genus JAHEJJ01. The sequence continues at coordinate 561 of JBDNAQ010000371.1, read as the reverse complement.
CCGGTCTTAGCATGCGATAATCGCTCAGCTGCGATATTTGCATAATGAAGACCACATTCTGCCTCATCTTTAAATCCTGAACCAAAAAACTTTGGCATCGGTGTTTCGATAATATCCGATCCCTTGCCCGGCCCGCCGGCAGAAGCATATTTGTAATGGCTTATTTCCGTACCAATAGTAGTATGCCCATGATAACCATGCTCCAGGACCAAAACAGCCTGCCTGGCTGTATATGTCCGGGCAATCCTGATCGCAAGGTCGCTGGCCTCACTGCCGGAATTTACAAAAAACACCTTGTTGAGCGAATCGGGGAAAAGGTCTAATAACTTTTCGCCATAACGATACAACAGTTCGTATAAGTAGCGGGTGTTCGTATTTAACCGGGCCATGGCGCGCTGGCCAGACCGAACCACCTCAGGATGACAATGTCCTGCCAACATAATATTATTATAGGCATCTAAAAATGTTTCACCCCGACTATCATACATATACTGAAAAGCAGCACTCTCCATAGCTATAGGATTTTTATAACTAAGTGAAAGCGATTTGCTTAATATTTGC
>JBDNAQ010000068.1:0-8217 GCA_039768345.1 Flavobacteriaceae bacterium | reverse complement strand
GGTACGTGGGTAAACACCTGATCAGCAATTGGCCAGGTCTCTATAAATTTAAATCTCGAAAATCCATAAGATGCTAAAAAGCCAGAAAAGGTTAGCGCATCCGAGACAATGAAGAACCACATCATTAATTTTCCGTAACTCGCACCTAAAGGTCGGTTACCACCTCCCCATACATTCTCTTCCTCTGCTCCTGTAGTGATCGTAGAATCCATAAAGTATTGATCGTATTAAGATAATTTTAGCAAAAATACATTTTTTTCATCTAAAGAAAAGCGATTCTCATTCTGAAAAGGTCATATTTTTCATTCTGTTTTAAAAGAAATAGAAAAAGAGCATCAAATAGACCCAAAGAAGGTCCAAAAAATGCCAGAAAGTAGCTCCTAACTCCATTCCCAGTAAATTGTCTGCGGTATACTTTCTTCGCATTTGGTTAACCAATACTACCAAAAGTGAAATGATGCCCGCTACCACATGAAGCACATGCACGGCAGCGATCAGAAAAATATAGGACATGGTAATACTACTGGTAGGACCTGTAAAATAATACCCTTGCGCAATGATCTCGGAAAATCCCATGAATTGCAGTACAATAAATACGATACCAAGAAACAGTGTTGCAAACAGCCAGTTGGTAGTTGTTTTCTGTTCATTTTTTCGAATAGCACTCTTCGCCAGGATATAAGTAAAACTACTTAAAATGATCACTGCGGTACTGTAATAAAAGGCAGTTGGGAGCTGAAAATCTGTCAACCAGTCCTCCCGTACACTACTTACAATAAAAGCACTCGTCCAGCCGGCAAAGCCCATCAACAGACTAATGATCCCAAACCAGAGCATCATTTTTTTTGCTCTTGCATTCTTTTCTTTCTGCGTTCCCTGAGTAAGATCCATAGTACTTATATAAATTTATCTACTACATACACCACCTGCATAAGGCTGATATAGCTCACACTGGCCAACATTAATTTCCTGGCCGAGGCATTATCTCTTTTTTCAAATAGTCTAAAAGCAAAAACCAACATTACCATACCCATAAGGAATACAATAATACCCCCTGGGATGGAAAGTGAAAGTTTCCCAGTGATTCCAAATGCCGGGATCACAGAAATGATGATCATCCAAACGGTATACATAATGATCTGTACTGCTGTTCCCCTATCCTTATTTCCTGTTGGCAGCATTTTAAAACCCGCTTTTTTATAATCCTCATCGAGCATCCAGGCCAGCGCCCAGAAATGTGGGAATTGCCAAAAGAATTGGATCATAAACAAGGTTCCCGGTTCTATTCCGAAATTATTTGTAGCAGCTACCCATCCTAACATAAAAGGGATGGCACCAGGTAAGGCTCCAACAAAAACTGCCAGGGGTGATTTGGTTTTCAGGGGGGTGTATAAACTGGTATACATAAAAATGGAAATAGCCCCGAACATAGCTGTCTTTGGATTGAGAATATAAAGGGTTATAACCCCCAAAAGTGTCATTATTACAGCAATGGTCAATGCCGTAGAAGGGGACATCCTGCCAGCAGGAATTGGTCTGTTTTTTGTTCTGGACATCAAGGCATCGAGGTCCTTTTCTATAACCTGATTATAGGCATTAGACGCTCCTACCATACAATATCCGCCAAAAGCCAAAAGCAAGATTGCCGTCCATTCAATTTGATCTGCACCTAAAAAATATCCTGCAATGGAAGAAAAAACAACACTAAGGGCCAGCCTGGCTTTGGTAATCTCCTTGAAATCGGAGAATATCAATGCCCAGGAATTTGTTTTTGCCGTACCAACCACCGTCTTCATCTACAGAATTATAAGGCTGCAAAGATACAGACACACATATATTTTTGCAACGAATTGACACTCTTTATAGTATCTTTAAATAAAGATCAAATTATACATCTTATGAAACCATTAGCTTTCCTAAACACTTGCCTTTTATTTGTTTACAGTACCCTGGCAATCAATGCACAAAACAAAGAAGTAATTATCACTGTAGACACACTTGCACCACAAGTCTATATGTTAACCGGGCAAGGTGGTAATATTGGTATCTATGTTGGGACAGACCACGTCTTTATGATCGATGATCAGTTCGACAGGCTCAGCGAAAAAATAAAAGCGAGTATTGCGCTCCTTTCAGATTTGCCTATTGCCTTTCTTTTTAATACCCATATGCATGGGGATCATACCGGAGGCAATGCAAGCTTTAACGGGCCTCAAACTACTATAGTGGCCCATGATAATGTGCGGAACCGGGTAATGGAGCGGGAACAGAAAAATCTGGATGAAGCCAGGATAAGTCAGACTTTTTATGAGAACATGTTACCGGAAGTGACCTTTTCAGACAATATTTCTTTTTACGATGGCAAGGAGACCATTTTAGGATTTCATGTACATGAGGCACATACAGATGGCGATGCCCTGGTTTATTTTATGAATAATAATGTGTTGCATATGGGTGACACCTATTTTGCAGGACGGTTTCCGTATATAGATCTCAAGAGTGGCGGAAGTGTGGAAGGACTTATTAAAACCCAAAAGAAGGCCCTGATGGTCATTAATGATGCAACTGTGATAATTCCTGGGCACGGTCGTCCTTCCAACAAAAAGGAACTCACAGCTTACATCGCCATGCTGGAAGACATTAAGGGAAAAGTGCAAAAGGCCATTGAGGCAGGAGCCAGCCTTGAAGAAGTAAAGGCAAATTCAGCAATTACTGCCAACTATGATGCAAGTCATGGAGGTGGATTTATCTCTGCCGAGGCGATCCGGGAGACATTTTATAATAGTTTGAGCCAAAAGATTGCAGAGTAATCTATAGAATCCTGTAAAGTAAAAACCCTGACCAACTGGCCAGGGTTTTTAAATATGTTATGGAGTATATTTTATTGTAGTTTAAAAGTAATCGGGATACTGAAAGGTACCCTTACCGCTCTTCCCCTTTGTTTTCCGGGAGTCATTCTTGGTAATTTCTCAATGATACGCAAGGCCTCTGCTTCTAAGTTCTTATCCGGACCTCTGTATCGGATATTTCCAATACTACCGTCTTTCTGAATGGTGAACATTACATTCACACGTCCCTGAACACCCATTTCCTGAGCTATTTCAGGATAACGGAAATTCTTAACGATGTGTTTCTGCATCATTTCATTAAAACAAGCTCTTTTATCACTGGCTCCTTCACAACCTGGAAAAATTGGTACGTCTTCAATCACAGCAAAAGGAACATCAACGTCCAGATCATCTTCTTCAACCTGTACATCATCTACCTCAATGATCTCTTCTTCCTGACTGGTCTCTGTAGATTCAATAACGGTTTCTTCAACCTCTTCCTCATCCTCTACTACCTCAATAACTTCAGGAGCTGCAGGTGGTGGTGGAGGTGGTGGTGTTTTAATCTGTTCTGTTAAAGGCACTTCCTCATCTAGCATATCCTCCACATTAAGGGAGATATCATAATCTGTGGCCTCATCGTAGGTCTTCCACTCGAACGCTATAAAAACTAATAGCATTACTAAGGCCAACCCAGCAACAAAATAGAGACTACTATTGTTCCTTAAATCGGCTTTTGGACTCTTTTTAACTTCCATAATTTTTAATTTAAACGTTCGCTAATTTAACTATTAATTTATAAAAATCGCAATTAATTTTCCCATTTTAAGGCAGATTTCTTGGAAAACACACCCCATATCAACAAAGTTCCTAAAAGTGCCCCTGCAGAATTCGCCATTACATCCATCAATTCACCACTTCTATAGGTGGTTAACTTACTTTGTAATACCTCAATAATTATACCATAAAACACCAATCCAACAAAGGAAATTCCCAACACTTTAGCTTTGGCTATGCGGCCCTTTGAAATTTCTCTTCCAAATAGTCCGCCCAGTATGCCTGCAATAAAATAAAAGGTGAAATGTACAAGCTTATCAAAAAAAGGAATGCTGATATTAAGAGAATTATCACTCTTAAAGGATACCAGGCTCAAGACAGTAATAAAAACCATCCAGCTTATAAAACCAATACGATACCTGATCTTTTTAAGCACCTACCAATTCCTTGTAATCGGAATCACTCAAGAGACTTTCTATTTCAGAGGAATCACTGAGTTTTATCTTGATCATCCATCCTTCGCCATAAGGGTCCGAATTGACCTTCTCCGGTTCATCTTCCAGTGCTTCATTAAAAGCAACAATCTCACCGCTGAGAGGCAAGAACAGATCTGAAACCGTCTTTACCGCTTCAACAGTACCAAAAACCTCATCCTTATCCAGGGTCTCATCTAAGGTCTCTACTTCCACATACACAATATCGCCCAATTCTCCCTGAGCAAAATCGGTTATGCCAACAGTTGCTGTATCACCGTCAATGCGAATCCATTCATGATCCTTGGTATACTTTAATTCGGATGGTATATTCATTTTATAAGAATTAGTTATGAAAGCAAATGTAACGGATTCTTATAAGGTTTTCAAAAAAGTAGTAGGGGTTAATTCCCAAAATTGTAACGAAGGGTAAAACCGGTATTGATAGTGGTCTGAGGGAAGGCTGTAGACACTGCAAATTGAGAGAAAGAATGATCGTAAAAGAACAATGCATTAAGGCTCTTGCTCAAAGCGTAGTCTGCCGTAAATTTAACAGACAACAGGTTTTGTCCGGAGGTGATCTGATTATTGTCCAGGTCAAGATTCCTGATGATCGTAATGTTATCCCTAAGCGTAACATCTGCCTTTAGATTGAGATCCCCTTTTAGTCGCTGTTTCTCCCCCCCTATATTGGTCACAAATTTTACGTCCTTAAACCGGTAACCCAATCCTATGGTGTATTCCTTCCCGTTGATCTCTGTAAGGAGATTGTTGTCAAAACTTAACGAAAGGGCACGATCTGCTCTTACTTCCGCTACCACACTCATTGAATTCTTCATTTCAAAATCTACACGCATCAGCGGGTTAAACTGATCGGTGAGCACTACATTACTGATGATATTCTCTGAAAGGAAATCCTGATTCTCAGGATCTATAGTTCCATTTTGACGCTCCAAATTAGACTGGTAATTATTAATGCTATACGCGGCTCTATACCCATGACTCAGTGAAAAACGCTTAAATTTCTGCTTAAACCACTTGTTCCGCATAAGTCCTGTATACTTAATGTTCCAGTTTGGGATCGGAATATCCCTGAAAGCATCGAGATTCACCCTGTTAACATCCTGCCCGGTATAAGCGGCAAAGAATGCTGGCAGCAATACATCCTGACTCGTATTACCGTAGCGGATTGGGAAACCATCGGCATCCACTCCTTCATCTGCCCCACCTCTGTCTGATAGTACCCTGTTGGCGATTACAATACGGTTGTCCTTAAAGGTTTCAAAATTATCTGAAGTAAATTCATCGCTCTTGGAAAAGAATGTTCCAAGCATCATTGTGGAGATGCTGAAATTTCCAAAGGTATTGGGCGTTTGTACAATGTATTCCCCGGATTCGATCTTAAAATTTTCCTGTAAGCTACTTGAGAATTGACGATCTGCTACCAGGTCAATAGTAAGATCTTGCACAGGTTGTGCGGTAGCCGTAATATTTAATTGCTTGTTGGTGCGTTTTATAAACTGCTCATTAAATTCCGGGAAGGTGGTCAACCATCCATTTCTCGCCGCTTCAAATCGCACGTCCGACTGGCTTCCAAAGACAAATCCGATGGTGGGTCTTGCCGTCCCAATAAATCCAATGGATTGTGTATAGCCCGGTAATACCTGCCCATTGTTCTCATTGTAGTTTATATTGAGACGTTTTATCATGGTAATTACATCGATAGCTGTATTCCATAACCCAGAGGTCTTTTTAACTACAGGAACTTCTGCCCCGGCTGCCGGGTTCCCTGCTTTATCTCTTCGAACAGGGGCAACCGTACCTTTACCGGCATTCTTTTTTAACCCAATTTTATCATAGAACCGTTGCATGTTAAGGGTTGCCGTAATGTTATGGGTGTTGGCGTTCTGTATGGTATTAATATCCTCACCGGTGACCTCTCTGATAGCATCTCCCCCCCGCTGCCAGTCAAAATTGCTGGTATAGGTATACTGGGCATTTATAAAATCGAGAATAGGGATCTTGTTTAGTGGCAATTCATAATTCAATTGCATTTGCTGAGCATGTCTGTTAGGCTCTCCTATATCAAAAAAGCCATCCCAAACATCCAGCTCCTGGTTGATCAGCGAATTAGGATTCCCTTCTTCTTCAAAATAATTCCTGACAATATTATTATTTGAGGAGGTTAAGTTTAAGCGCAATGACTTGGTGATACTATAATTAAGGGCATACTGCCAATTGAACAAATAATTGCGTTGTTGCAACAAGGGCAACTCTAACCGTTCTACACCTGGCTCTAATACATCCCTAAAGCGCTGTTGATTGAATTGCCGGTTGAGATCAGATTGAACAGAGATGCTCGTGGGCAACAGATTTAGATTAAGGTCCTTTAGCCATTTCCAGTATTCGCCTGTAAAAAGAGAATCTTTCTTTGCAAACGGAGCCACTGAAACCGGTTTAAAATTGTGATTGTATACAAAGCCGGTCTTTACATTCTGATCTCGCAAATTGGCTATCTCAAAATCCCGATGCTCGGTTTCATTATACGAGTAATTAAAGGTAAAATTCTCTATATCATAAAAGTTGGCTTCCGCATCTTCTCCCCTGTTCTTACGAACGCCTATAAAATTAATACTCGTCCTTTTTGTGTAATCCTCGGCCTGTTCCAGGATCTCATCGGCTTCCTGCGCGGTATCTGCAGTAGCGATCCTATCGTCTAATTTAAGATCATCATAGACGGGGTCGAATTCCGGAGTAACTAATTGTTCTGAAATTCCATAATTAAAAGGGATCTGCAGGTTCCAACTTTTTGGCAGGAGTTGGCCCAACTCCACATTGGTAACAACGTCATATGAAATAGCATCTTCTCTAGATCTTTCATTCGGCATCTGGTCTATGGCTCCAAATCCAGAGGTACTCTTGCTTCCTGTGGCAGACACATTCGCAAAATCGGCAATATTCCCATCAAAGGCTGCTATTGCTGCCCAACCACCTTCATTATCAAGGCCGGCCAAACGCAGTTCGTTAAACCATACTTCCCCTCTTGCCGGTGTGTTATCAATGTTTTTAACACCCACCATCATACTTCGGATGCTTCCCAGGGAAGGATTACCCCGGATTGCTATCCTTATTTGTCCTAACGTTCTTGGGGCAAACTCTGGGACCGCAACCACTTCCCCATTTACGATCTCATAATAGGCAACATCACTCAGGGTCTGATCCGAAATACCTTGTGATTTTACTTTTTTCAGATCATCAAGAGCAATATCTAATTCGTTAACATCTGGCCATATTTCCTCAGCCGAACTGGCTCCAAAAGGGGTGAATTGTAAAGGCACTTCAATTTGATAATAGTTCTCTGAAAAGTCGGTCCCTATTCTTAAAAATCCAACAAGCGGAATATCGTCATCCAGATAATCTGAATTCAGGATCTCTTCTGCATGCATAAACATTTTTAAGCGTTCGTACTGCCTTACATCTATATTCACATTCTTAAAGACTCCTCTTGAATCCTGAGCTTCCAAATTTTCCACAACAAAGGAAAGCGATTGTTCGTTCTGCCGTATGATGGTGTTATTATTATTGAGTTGTTCTCTGATAACACCGGGGGGCAAGACATAAGGGATGGGGATCCTGGAGTTATTCTCCTCAATATTCACCGTATTTACATCAACAATGGTATTATCATCCGAAGGATCATCATTGTTCTCCTGCAAGGTTTTGGTATAATTCCTCCAATCGCCCCTCACAAGATCCAGAGTTGCAAAACGCAACACCACATCATCTGTAAAGCCGGTAAGGTACATCCGCATAAAACTAATGGACCTGAAATCTGAGATTCCTCCCACAGCATCGGTGAAATCACTTAATGGAATTTTATACTGTATCCAACGTCTGTTTAGTTGGGTGCCATTGGGCAAATTTGGAGTAATGCCTTCTTTTATGTCTGTAACATAGGGATCATTAACGGTAGTGTTTGGTCTTATCTGAATACGGTACTCATAGTAACTGTTGATGGTATTCATGGTGAGATCCCTGTCCACATCTTCCACATCTGGCAGCGTAGTAGAACCCCTGTTAGTATTGGTGACTGTTACAGGTGAGTTTCCATCAACGTTATTAAAATCGAGATATCGTTC
>JBDNAQ010000067.1:0-3115 GCA_039768345.1 Flavobacteriaceae bacterium | reverse complement strand
CAGCCTGATCCTGAATATTGGGGACGACTTAAGAAATTATTGGATATCAGTAAAAAGCTCGATATCATCGTGCAGGTTGAAATCTGGGCAACTTATGATTTTTACTGGGGCGACGGCCGATGGTCGGATAATCCCTTTAACCCTATGCTCAATAAAAACTACTCTTCAGCGCAAAGCCGCTTACCCGATAGTATCAGCTATCCGGCCCAAACGAATATCAATCCTTTTTTCACAAGCATTCCCCAACTGAAGGATAACCCTTTGTTAAGGGGCTACCAACAAAAGTTTGTAGATAAAGTACTTGAATTAACCTTGATGTACGACAATGTCTTGTATTGTATTGACAATGAAACCAATGCCCATTTTTCCTGGGGAAAATACTGGTCGGACTACCTTCATAAAAAAGCAGAGAATCAAGGGAAAAAGATCTTTGTTACCGAGATGTGGGATAACTGGGATCCCACTAATGGGATGGTCCCCGGGGCCAAGCTTCAGCACCCCGACCTTGGCGGGTGGTACGCTCAACATACTAACCCGGAGTTGCACCAGAATGCTAATTATAGTTACAGCCTGAAAGATACATTGAGTTACGATTTTATGGATATTTCCAACCACAATGCCCAGGACGGACAAGTTCATTACGATACCGGGCTTTGGGTCCGCAAAGCCATCCAAAATTCGGGTAAAATTAGGCCTATCAACAATGTGAAGATCTATGGTGCCGATGAAAGCCAGTTATGGTCGGGTTCGGTACCGGAGGCAGAACATCGCTTCTGGAGAAATATTTTTGCAGGGCATGCCTCGGCAAGATTTCACAGACCTCCTGCGGGGATTGGTCTCAACCAGCGATCGGCTATGAATATCCAAAGTTTGAGGATGTTAACCGAAAATGTCGATCTGTTTTCTTTTGTCCCATCCAATCAATTTTTGACCGATAGGAAATCTGACGAGGCATATTTTATGAGTAATGATGATGAAGAGTATCTTTTGTATTTTCCTGATGGCGGAGTTGTGAAGCTGAATATTCCTGAAAAAGCGTATTCCGTAGAAACCTTGCAGATCGGCAGAGGAATTTGGATAGAGCCCAAAACCATAAAATTTCCCGGGGTATTTGGGGCACCGCATAACGAACAATGGGCATTTGTTATCAAGGCGATTGAATAACGAAGTTAAAAATCGCTTTCGGGCCATTTCTGATTTCATTTAAGTGGGAAAGCATGAAATATCCAATTATAACCATCGTATTGATCCTGATCTTATGCGCCTGTACTGGAGAATCTCCAACAGAGAAGCTACACAGGGTTGCGCAGATTAATACTCAATTTAAGGATTGGAAGCATTATTTAGGCGACCCGGCGAGGACGCATTTCTCAACACTTAACCAGATAGACAGTAACAATGTCAACCGGTTATCACTCAAATGGTCCTATGAAAGTGGAGGCCTTACAGAAGGAAGGAGTAGCCAAATACAGACCAATCCACTTATTGCCGGAGACATCCTATATGGGGTTAACGCATCGAACAGTCTTTTTGCCATCAAGGCCGCAACGGGGGAAGAATTATGGACCTTCGTCCCTGCTACTGCAGATCTCACCGGTCTGGGGCTCAGTCGCGGGTTAATGCACTGGGAAGGGAAGAAAAATCACCAAAGCAGATTATTGTTTACCTCTGGTTACTCGCTTTATGCCGTAGATGCCGGAACCGGTGTCTTGATCAAAAGTTTCGGACAGGAAGGCAGCATTGATCTGCGAAAAAATTTAGGCAGAGACCCTGATAAAATACCTATAGTAGTAACTACTCCCGGAGTTATTTATCAGGATAGTTACATTATCGGCTGCAGAACCTCTGAATCACCCGGTGCGGCACCGGGTCATATAAGGTCTTACAACCTGATCACAGGTGATTTGGAATGGACCTTTCATACCATCCCGCAACCGGGAGAATATGGTTATGAAACCTGGCCGGCCGAGGCCTACAAGACCAGCGGGGGTGCCAATAACTGGGCTGGGATGGCACTCGATGAAGAACGAGGTATCGTTTACGTCCCAACGGGGTCAGCTGCCTTCGATTGGTATGGAGGCGATAGAATTGGTGATAATCTTTTTGCTAATTGTCTGATTGCACTAAATGCAGAAAACGGCGAACGCCTCTGGCACTTTCAAATGGTGCATCACGATGTATGGGACCGGGATCTCCCTGCACCTCCAAATTTATTGATGATCCAAAGGGAGGATGAGCTTATACCCGCTGTGGCTCAGATCACCAAAAGCGGTCATGTATTTTTGTTTAACAGGATCAATGGAGAACCTTTATTTCCTATCGAAGAAAAACCTTATCCCCGAACCACCCTGGAAGGAGATACCACCTCTCCTACCCAACCGCTTCCATTGAAGCCCAAACCTTTTGCCAGGCAGATTCTGCGTGAAGAGGACCTTTACGCACCCGAAGAGCTAGCTTTTGTCGACGATTTTATCGATAAAGACCAGAATATAGATCCCCCCACCGTGAGGGAAAAATTCAAGCAACTCAATTCCAATGGTCAGTTTATCCCGATAGACACCAAAGGGGTTGTACTATACCCCGGTGCCGATGGGGGCGCAGAATGGGGTGGAGCTGCTGTGGATCCCCGAACAGGTATCATGTATGTGAATTCCAACGAAATGGCCTGGATTGTCAGGATGGCCAAAATTACAGGCGATGATGGCAAATATCTGGGTGCAGGTGAGCGCCTTACCAGGATCCATTGTGTTCGTTGCCATGGGGGGAAACTGCAGGGTTTAGGAGACATTCCTGAACTACAAAAAATAAAATCCAGACTTGATATTGATGAAATCTCAAATATCATTTCAAATGGTAAAGGCAATATGCCGGGTATTCCCAGTCTTTCAGATCAGGAAGTCCTCGATATTACGAGCTTTCTTGTCGGCATGGAAAAAGAAGATGATCATAGAACCGAAACCCCCGGTGAGCTACCCTATGCGATGGTAGGTTTTGGAAGATTTAAAGATGATCGCGGGTATCCGGTGATGAAACCCCCATGGGGAACTCTTAATGCCATCGATCTCAATACTGGCGAATATAGGTGGAGTGTACCATTGGGCCATGAATCGTCTCT
>JBDNAQ010000370.1:0-7877 GCA_039768345.1 Flavobacteriaceae bacterium | reverse complement strand
GGCCTTATTAAATACCGAGATAGCCTCCCTGGTGTTTTCAAGGGTAAACTCGTCTCCCTCGTGAGGAATCCACGGGCACATAACATATTTTGCGCCATATAATTTGGCCTTGCCAATGACCATTTCCGGTGAGGTAGCCAGGTCTTTATAATCGGCACCTATGCTGTGAACTTTGAGATCGTTTTCTGCCAACAAGTGCATAAACACATCCAGTTCCATCCCATAAGTCTCCCCTCCTTCTATAGATTGAATCCCCCAATCCTTTATAAGCTGTAATGTGCCGGGTATATTCTTTTCAAATTGATTCCTGAGGCTATAAAATTGAAGGCCTATATCAGCAGGGACTTCACCTTCGGGCTGGCATGACATCAGGATTACGACAAGCAGGCCTGTCCACATAAATCTAGGCATGATCCCTCGTATTTACGTTAAAAGATTGCCATTTTCATCCCACTCTGCAATCACACCCCTTTTAGACTGATCGATACACTTTGCGATCCATTCCTCCTCATAGGCCATTCCATGTTGCTCGAGCACATCTTCGGGTACGCCATCCCAGATATTAGGCATATTACCCTTATATCCCAGATCTTCAATCCCCATTTTAGTGGTGTAGTAGCCGGTGAGCGTGAGATTGCACATCAGGTTAAAAAATTGAATTTCGAGAGGATGTTTATCCATCGGTATATCGGCCTCGTAATACGCGATCTCGTCTAATATAGATTTTTGCTGATCTACGGATGCCGATTTGAACTCCATGTTAAATTCGGTATTAGACTTATGATCTAACCACATAAGTCCGCCTCTCAGCGTTGTCTGCAATTCGGGTATATCCTTAGCCATAAATTCGATAAATACCGGAACTTCGGCATCAAGAGCACTGCCGAATTGCTCATTGGCCGGCAAGATAAGCGCGCAAAGTACGCCGATCGATTCCATTTCATGTTCATTAAAAAATTGGTCGGTTTCCAATTCCTCTATCAACTCCTTTTCTTTTGGGGTTCTTCCATATTTATATGGGAATTCATAGGTTGCCTGTCCGATTTCTGCTGACGCCTCGGTCTCCGTCTTGCAGCCATGAAGTGCCAGACTTCCGGCTAAACCACCGAGGAAGATCGATTTTATACTGTCTCTTCTATCCATAGTATCAGATATTTTGCTGTTTTAATTGCTCTACCATATAGTCTGATGCCCGCCAGGATAAGGCCAGAATGGTCCATGTACAATTCTTATCGGCCTGGGAAACAAAAGGTCCTGCATCTGTGATAAAGACATTATTGGCATCGTGGAGCTGTTGATATCGATTAGTGACCGATTTCTTTGGATCGTCGCCCATGCGAGTTGTACCCACTTCGTGAATTATACGGCCAGGTGCCTCCAGTCCGTAGTCCTGTTCCTTCCCGGGTGTATCACCCAGTACTTCTCCTCCCATATTGTGAATGATCTCTTCGAATGTTTGCTGCATATGTCGCGCCTGATTACGTTCAAATTCAGACCACTTATAATGGAACCTCAATACCGGAATACCGAATTCATCTACCTTGGTCGGGTCTATTTCGCAATAATTGTCTTCTCTCGCTATAGACTCGCCCCTGCCTCCGAAGCCTAACACAGAACCATAGTACTTCTTCACATCATTCCTGAGACTTTCTCCATATCCTCCGGTTTTAAGTCCGAAAAATTTATTGAAATAATTAGCATTAAAACCAAAACCATAATTCGGCATACCCATACCACCCCACACTTCAATATGATATCCTCTGGGGAAATCGAGCGTTTTATTATTCAACCACCAGGGTGAATATACATGCATACCCCCCACCCCGTCTTCATTATAGGGTTTACGATTCATTAGGCCGGGGATGAATCCGGCCCGACTGCTACCGGTAGAATCGTGCAGATACTTACCAACCAGATTGCTGCTATTACCCAGTCCATTAGGGTGCTGGCTACTTTTTGAATTCAGAAGAATTCTTGCAGTACTGCAGGCTGAAGCTGCCAAAACGACTATTTTGCCTTTCAATTTATATTCCTTCCGATCATCTTTACTGATATAGGACACTCCGGTGGCTTTACCTTCCGGATCGGTAGTAACTTCCCGTACCATTGAATTCACATACAGATCTACCTGACCTCCGCTTTTCTGAGCAGGAAATATAAGGCAGGATCCGGAAGAGAAATCAGCATAAACAGAGCAGGCCCGGGAACACTGTCCGCAATAAAAACAGACCCCTCTGTCTTTATTAATCCTTTTGGTCAGCATCGACATACGTGCGGGAATTACCGGGATCCCTGTTTTGCGGGCTCCTTGTATATAAAACAATTCGTGTAACCTCGGTTTTGGCGGTGGCAGGAAAAACCCACCCGGATCGTTAGGAAGCCCCTCGTTTGTTCCAAAAACACCGATGAGTTTATCAACTTTGTCGTAATAAGGTTTTACATCATCATATCCAATAGGCCAGTTATCCCCATGGCCGTCTACATCTTTATGCTTAAAATCCTTCGGGCCAAAACGGAGTGAGATCCTCCCCCAGTGATTTGTTCTCCCGCCCAGCATATGTGAACGAAACCAATCGAATTTCGTCCCATCTTTATGCGTGTAGGGTTCACCTTCGATCTCCCATCCGCCAAAAGCGGCATCGAAATCACCAAAATCACGTACGGTATTGGCGCCTCTTCGGGGAGATTCCCAGGGCCATTTTAGCTGGGTCATATGGTCGGGGTCTGCCGGATCAAAAAAGGGCCCTGCCTCAACTACAGCGACTTTTAAACCGGCATCGGCCAGCACCTTTGTGGCCATTCCTCCGCCTGCACCCGAACCGACGATTATAACATCGTAAACAGTTGGATTTTCTATTATTTGCATGTCGATTGGATTTTCCCCTAAATTATAAATTAAATCGGAGGGGCATTATATTTTCCAATTAGGCAACCATTCTTAAAAAGCTGAGAGCACTTACTATTGGTGTATGAGTCATAAGTTAAAGAACCAACAATTCCACAAAAAAAAATGACATAATTAAGAATCGTTAAAATTAACGTCTAGCATTCTATTGTTTTCACATTTATTTAGTATTATTATCGTGAATTTCGTGATTTCTTTAACATATTATTGAAAACGTTTTCGATAATAGTTGTCAGGAAATATCTGAAATTCAACAACTTAAAACTAACGTAACACCTAACAACTATGATTCAGAAATCTACTTGTCATGCGTTAAAACCAAGGCCTGGAAGTATTCTACGGTCTTTAACTGTTTTAAAAGCGCTTGTAATGATCTTTCTGATTTCCGGAGCCACCGCTTGGGCTAATCCGGCAACAGAGATTTCGAAAATCGCGATCATTGATGATGATCAGACTACTATTACAGGAACGGTAACAGACAACAATGGAGTTCCCCTTGGAGGCGCCAATGTTGTTGAAAAAGGTACTACCAATGGTACCCAGACCGATTTTGATGGTAACTTTACTATAGAGGCACCTTCAGACGCCGTCCTCGTGGTCAGCTATATCGGATTTGCTACCCAGGAGGTTTCTGTAGACGGACAGAGTTCAATCAGTGTCACCCTGGCCGAGGACTTTAGCCAGCTCAGCGAGGTGGTAGTCACCGGATATCTTGCACAGACCAGAGGGGATCTCACCGGATCTGTGGCCTCGGTCGACATGTCAGAAGCTACCAAAGCGCCAATCGTAAACGCGGCGGAAGCCTTAGAAGGAAGAGTCAGTGGTGTAACTGTGGTAAATGCCGGTAATCCCGGAGCTGCTCCAAAGATCAATATCCGTGGTTTTGGAACCAGTAATAATACCAATCCACTATATATTATAGATGGAGTACAGACAGACAACGCCAATATCCTTAACAGTATTAATCCGGCGGATATAGATCAGATCAACGTATTAAAAGATGGTGCTGCAGCCATTTATGGTGCAAGGGCCTCTAATGGTGTAGTGATTATCACTACCAAAACAGGCGGATATAACCAGGCGGCTCCAACGATATCTCTGGACATGTACACCGGTTTTTCAAAAGCGTCTAACAAGCCTAAACTTTTAAACGCCCAGCAACATGCTGATATGGTCTTTCAGAGTTTAACAAATGATGGCTCACCCATTACGCATCCACAATACGACCCTGGAAGCACTGGTACTTTTACAGTACCTTCTGCCCTGGTGGGTTACGTGGATCCAATTACAGGTGAACCAGCAACGGCTAGTGTAAGGCCGGGGGGCGGAACAAATTGGCTAGACGAAGTAACTCAGGATGGGTGGACGAATAATATCTCCCTGGCGGTATCCAATGGTAACGAGACGGGCAAGTATTTCCTCTCGGTTAATTATTTGGAACGTGAAGGTGTATTCCTCAATACCGGATTCGAGCAAGGTACTACCAGGCTGAACTCCGAATTTAAACTGGGAAGAGTCACCATTGGTGAGCATCTCGGTGTGGCATACAACAATACTAAAACAGGTGTATTCGGTGGTAACAGCGATGGAAGTCCGGGTGCTTTTGTACCTGTTAATGAGGCCATGAGAATGAATCCTTTGATTCCAATTCGGGACGACAACGGTAATATTGCCGGTGGGGCCGCAGGTGGACTGGGAAATTCCAGGAGTCCTTATGCCAATTTAACCAGGGCTGAAAATGACTTCAACAGGCGTTTCAGAGTCTTTGGCGATGTCTATTTAAATGCTGAGCTAATGGACGGCCTAAATTTTAAAACGGTTTTTAGTGGTTCTGTAGAAAATTTCGACAGCCGCAGATTCCAGTCTCTAGACCCGGAACATGTTGAACCGCTGGCGACAAATACGCTCGCTGAACAAAATATTCAGAATTTTAACTGGACCTGGACCAATACCGTAAATTACGTTCGAGTGTTTGGGGATCACAATGTAAATGCTCTCCTCGGTATCGAAGCCGTAGAAGATGGTAGTAAAGGCAAACAGATTAGTCGTAATGGCTATCTTTTTGAAACTCCGGATTTCTATCTGCTTAATAATGGTAGCGGAACGCCCAATGTGGACAATGCTTTCGATGGAGGAACCTCTCTGTTCTCTGTATTCGGTACGGCAACCTATTCGTATAGAGGAAAATACTTTGGTACGATTACCGTCCGTAATGACAAGACATCGCGCTTTTTAGGAGATAACCAAAGTCAGACCTTCCCTTCTTTCAGCGGAGGTTGGTTGATCAGTGATGAGAATTGGTTCCCTCAAGACGCGGCGGTAAGCCGACTTAAATTAAAAGCTTCCTGGGGTCAATTGGGTAACCAGAGCTTGCCGGTATCCAATCCTGTGATCAATATTTCACAGTTGAACGAAAGCCTGGCGAACTACTCCTTTAACGGAAGTACAATCTCCACTGGAGCTATTTTGGATCAGGTAGGAAACCCTGACCTGAAATGGGAGACCTCTGAGGCTACGAACCTTGGGGTAGAAATCGGAATGTTCAATAATGAACTTAATATGTCTTTGGAGGTATACAATATTGATACCAAAGATCTCATCACAAGAGATAATGGTGCTATCAGTACCACTGCGATTGATGCCCAACCTCCTTTTGTAAACCTGGGGGACATTCAAAACAGAGGTGTTGATTTTAGTGTCGGATATAATCACCAAACCAGTTATGGATTTAACTATGGAATTCAGGCAAATATCTCGCACTATAAGAACGAGGTTAAAAGCCTTATCAGTGAATTCCAGGTGGGTCGTACGGACCTCAGGGGAGGCGCCGTTACACGGACAGAAGTGGGTCGTGCAATTTCAGAATTCTATGGCCGTCAGGTGACAGGCTTCGATTCCAACGGACGATTTACCTATCTAGATGTAAACGGGGATGGAGTTATAGATGATACTAACGACAGGACCTATATCGGGTCTCCACATCCGGATTTCACCTATGGTCTTAACTTTAGTGGAGACTATAAAGGATTTGATATTCAGATCTTTTTCGCCGGCTCTCAGGGGAATGATGTGTACAACTATGAGAAGATCTTCTCCGACTTTGCCACCTTCCCTAACGGCAACCGTAGCGCACGTGTTCTCGATTCATGGACTCCTCAGAACACCAATGCCACATTACCGGCTTTGAGTTTTTCTGTACTTAACGATGAGACACAACCAAATTCTTATTTCGTTGAGGACGCATCCTTTTTCAGATTACGGAATCTTCAAATTGGATACAGTTTTTCGGATGACATTACATCGAAGATCGGAATGGACCAGTTAAGACTTTACGTTCAAGGAACTAATTTATTTACCATAACCGGTTATAATGGATTTGATCCTGAAGTAATTTCCAATGACAACCTATCCTTAGGGATCGATTGGCAGACCTTCCCGGTTGCGCAAATTTTTACTCTTGGTGCTAATTTTAAATTCTAAAAAAGATGAAAAAGAGATTTATATATTATGCTTGCATGTTCGCCATATTGTTGGCTTGCAGCAAAGAATTTACCGAAAAACCAGCCATTGGTGCACTAAGCGATGAAGCTATTAAAAATGAGCAAGGAGTAGAGCTTCTTCTTGTTGGAGCTTATTCAGCATTAGATGGAATAAGGAATAACCAGGGTGCTTCTGACTGGACGGTCAGTGGCGACAACTGGTGGTTCGATGTGATCGCTGACGATGCACATAAAGGTAGTGAGGACGGTGATCAGCCCGACTTGTTTGCCATCGAAATTTATAACTGGAGTACTGCCAATCCGTACTTTTTCGGACGTTGGAATGCTCTTTATGCAGGGGTTAACAGGGCCAATGCGGTACTCGACCTGGTGAGTAAAATAGAAGAAGGTGATTTTACCGCTCAGATTGCTGAGGCACGATTCCTCAGAGGACATTACAATATGGAACTGGTAAAGATCTATGGAAATGTCCCTTATATTTCTGAGGAGAATTTTGCTGCCGTTGAGTTCAATCAGCCAAATCCGGGACCTATTTGGGATGAGATCGAAGCGGATTTTCAATTTGCAATTGACAATTTACCAAGCACTCCTGGAGATCCCGGAAAACCAACAATCCTTACGGCACAAGCATTTAAAGGAAAAGCCCATATGTTCCAGCAAGAATTCGCTGAGGCTAAAACACTTTTCGATGCGGTAATAGGATCGGGAACCTATTCATTGCTGCCAGAATTTCTAGATAATTTCAGTCTGGCTGGAGACAATAGCACTGAATCGATTTTTGCTATACAGTTCACTACAGATGGAGGACAATCTCTTAACGGGAACCGAGGAGGTACCTTAAACTTCCCTAATCCGGGACCATTCGCCTCATGCTGTGGATTCTATCAACCTTCACAGGACCTTGCAAACGCCTATCAGACAGATGGTAGCGGACTTCCACTCCTGGATACTTTTAACCAGACGGATATTGCAAATGATTATGGTGTGACCAGCGAAGAGGCATTTACACCCCATGCTGGAAATTTAGATCCGAGAATCGATTACACCATCGGACGAAGAGGCATCGATTACAACGGTTATGGACCACATATTGGAAGTGATTGGATCAGAGCCGGTTTTGGGGATATTTCTGGACCCTATTTACCTAAAAAGAATGTTTATCAGGCTGGAGAAGATGGCAATGTAGGTACAGGTGCCTGGGGGCAGCAGCACTCCGGCATAAATTACCATATCATGCGATATGCCGATCTTCTGCTAATGAGGGCTGAGATCGCTGTAGAAGAAAGTGATTTGGCGACTGCTCTGAGTATCGTCAACCAAATAAGGGCCAGGGCAAGAGATATGTCCTATGTCCAAAATGAGGCTGGGACGGGCGATGCCGCAAATTACGTAATAGACGAATATGCCTCTTTTGCCGATCAGGATGAAGCTCGCAAAGCCGTACGATTCGAAAGAAGATTGGAACTGGCCAT
>JBDNAQ010000066.1:0-9943 GCA_039768345.1 Flavobacteriaceae bacterium | reverse complement strand
TGTTCTAAAGCCTTCCGGATCCCGGAATTCGCAGCCACACCCCCACCGATGGCGACCTGCCTGATACCGGTTTGTTTAACGGCAAGTTTTAGTTTGTCCATGAGTATATTGACGATCGTATATTGGATGGAAGCACAGAGGTCGTCCAGATTTTCGGTTATAAAATCGGGATTCTCGGCTGTCTCCTTTTGAAGGAAGTATAAAATACTCGTCTTGAGTCCACTGAAACTGAAATTCATGCCCGGAGCCTTGGGTTTTGGAAATTTAAAAGCATGAGGGTTTCCCTTTTGGGCATGCCGATCGACCAGGGGTCCTCCCGGATATGGCATGCCTAGCATTTTTGCACTCTTATCGAAGGCTTCGCCCACAGCATCGTCTAAAGTTTCTCCAAGAATTTCCATCCGGAGATACTCGTGCACTAGTACTAATTGCGTGTGACCCCCGCTGATGGTCATCGCCAGAAATGGGAAGCTGGGTTTATCCATATTCTGCTCATCGATAAAGTGCGCCAGGATATGCGCCTGCATATGGTTTACTTCTATCAATGGTATGTTCAGCCCGAGTGAAAGCGATTTTGCGAATGAAGTACCTACCAACAGCGAACCTAAAAGTCCCGGACCCCGTGTAAAAGCTATGGCAGATAACTGTTTTTTGTCGATATTTGCTATGGTTAATGCGCGATCGACCACGGGAACGATGTTTTGTTGGTGTGCCCGCGAAGCTAATTCAGGTACGATGCCCCCATATGCTTCGTGTATTTTTTGAGAAGCCACTACATTGCTGAGCTTTTTACTATTGCATAATACAGCTGCGGAGGTATCATCGCAGGAGGATTCGATGGCCAGGATATATATTTTCTCTTTATTCACAGGGGTTTGGAATAAAATTTGAGCAACAAAGATAAACAATAAGCCCTATCAAAAGACTTCGAAAAATACTGGTGAGAACACTTTTGGCAATTTTGCTGATTTGTGTTTTCAGCACAATAATCCTGTCTTTGCCCATAGTGCAGACGCGCCTTGCACAATATGCCACCAGCGAATTAAACAAAGAGTTTGGTACCAACATCAATATAGACCGGCTGCGTATTTCACTTATCAGCTGGGACACCTCCCTGCGTGATGTCTATGTAGAAGATTACCAGAAAGACACCTTATTTTTTATCAAGGAGCTTACCACCTCTATTTTGAGCGCACGAAATCTGATAAACGGTCGTCTTGAATTCGGGGATGTGGATATGGAAGGGCTTAATTTTAAGCTTAGGACCTATGCAGGTGAAACTCAGACCAATCTCGATGTCTTTGTAGCCAAATTAGATGATGGCAAGCCAAGATCGCCCGATAAACCACCTTTCTACCTTTCGACAGATGGAGTTACTCTTGAAGACAGCTGGTTCAGGATCATCGATGACAATATAGAAAAGGATTTGATCCTTAGCCTCGCGGACCTGAATATTGATGCGAGCAATTTTCTTATCCTTGGCCCGGAAGTATCTACACGAATAGATGCATTATCCTTTCGCAGTCGTATAGGTATTGCGATGGAGAAACTCAGCACATCCTTCAAATATACCAAACAGCAAATGCGTTTTGATTCGCTTGAGATCAAAACACCCGAATCGAATCTGTTTGGGAATCTTGTTATGGATTACAAAAGAGAAGACCTCAAAGATTTTGTGGACAAGGTGAATATCAGTGCCAGCTTCCAGGAATCAGAAATCTCTCTGGATGAGATCAATCGGATTTATGATGAATTCGGCAAAGGGAAAAATGTTTATTTCTCTGCAGATATTCACGGGGTGCTCAACGATCTGCAAGTTGAGGACCTTTTCCTGACTTCCGACAATACAGGTATTCGCGGCGATTTTCATTTTAAGAACCTGGTCAGTAAAGAAGGCCCTTTTTCGCTCGACGCGGATATCAGGGATATTTCGACCAGCTATAACCAGCTTCGATCATTATTGCCCAATATTCTTGGAGAATCTTTACCCTCGGTCTTTGCGAAACTCGGTCAGTTTACCGTGCGCGGTGATGCCAATATCACTACAAAATCGATTGCAGCTAAACTCAATATCACCAGCCCTATCGGGAGTAGCTATGCCGACCTCGACCTCACCGATATCGATGATATCGATAATGCTAATTATAAAGGGTTTGTTTCGTTGATCGACTTTAACCTGGGCGATTTTGCAGAAGAGGAAAAACTGGGGAAGGCCACACTCGACTTCAATGTGGAAGGCCAGGGTTTTGTACGCGAAAACCTCAATACCGAAGTCATTGGGCAGGTATATTCGATAGATTTCAACGACTACAACTACAAGGATATAAAGGTGTCCGGGGTTATTAAAGACCAGCTGTTCGATGGGAGTCTGTATTGTAATGATGAGAACCTGCGATTCGATTTTAAAGGTCTGGCCGATTTTGGGAGCGATAAAAATGACTTCAATTTCAATGCAGAGGTAGATTATGCCGATTTAAGAGAACTCAACTTTATCAATGATAGCATTTCCGTATTCAAAGGAAAAATAGATATGGATGTCAACGGTACCAATCTGGATAATATGGAAGGTGAACTGAATTTTACGGATACCAGCTACCAGAACGTTAACAACACCTATTTTTTTGAAGATTTCACCATTTCATCGAGATTTGAAAACGATTCGCTGCGAACTATTGATATCAATTCACCGGATATCATCACCGGTTATATGAGCGGTAATTTCAGGGTTGATGAACTGGGAAGGTTGGTTCAGAATTCTATCGGAAGTATATATACAAACTACAAACCTTATGATATTTCTGAAGGTCAGAATCTCGCATTCAATTTCAGAATCTACAATAAGATCGTAGAGGTGTTTTTTCCCCAGGTGGCTTTTGGCCCCAACACTTTTATCAAAGGAAATATAGTCGCCGATAAGGGAGATTTCAAACTCACCTTTAAGTCGCCAAAGATCGAGGCGTTTGGAAACGAACTCGACAGTATCGATGTTAAGATCGATAACAAAAATCCCCTCTTCAATACCTTTGTTTCCATTTCGGATGTTTCCACGGTGTACTACGACGTAAAGGACTTCAACCTGATCAATACCACCCTGAAGGATACCCTATTCTTCAGAACCGAATTTAAGGGAGGTAGCAAGTACAACGATATATATAACCTCAACTTTTATCACACCTTTAACAAAGACAATAAATCGGTAATCGGGCTTAAACGTTCCGAAGTCAGTTTTAAGGGGAATACCTGGGTGCTCAATAGAGAAAGGAACAATCGCAACAAGGTTATTTTTAACCGAACGCTCGATAGTATTTCCATCCAGGAGATCGTGATGAATAATGCAGACAGAGAACGAATACGTCTTAATGGCCAATTAGCAGATTCTACTTATAAAGATCTTCAGTTAGATTTTAAACTTGTGTCATTAAATAAGATAGCGCCTGCTATTGATAGTCTCAATTTAAGTGGTGAAATTACGGGGACTCTCAATGTTCTTCAGAAAGACAATGTTTACCTGCCCTCGTGTAATCTCGACATATTTCAGTTTGGAGTAAACGATGTTGAATTGGGCGATTTGTCTATTGGTATCGTTGGCAACAGGGATCTTACAGACTTTGTGGTAAACACACAGATCATTGATAATGGTCTTGAAAAATTTACCCTTTTGGGTAATGTGGATAATCGGGAAGAGATACCGAAGGCAGATTTTCTGGCCAATTTCAGAGACTTTGATCTTGAACCCTTCAGCCCATTGGGGGAAGGTGTGATCAGCAATATCCGGGGTGCACTTAACGGTAATGTACAGATAACCGGTGATATCCGGAATCCTGAGATCAATGGGGTTTTGAATCTCGATAACGCCGGTCTGGGTGTTCCTTACCTGAATGTTGATTATGATTTCCGCTCTGCCGCTACTGTTAAGTTATACGATCAAACCTTCGAATTCCAGGATATCGGCCTCAATGATATAACCGCGAATACCCGTGCTACACTTAACGGTACTATTAAGCATAATTTTTTTAGAGACTGGACGCTCGACCTCAATATAGACACCAATAACGAAAGATTTATGATCCTGGATACCGATTTTGAGGAAGAAGTACTGTACTATGGGGAAGGTTTTGTGAATGGAAAAGGGCGGATATATGGCCCTACAAATGCACTCAATATCGATTTTGAAGGGGCTACGGCAAGGGGGACTTCTCTAAAGATCCCTATCAGCGACGTGGCTAGCGTTGGGGATTACTCCTTTATAAATTTTATTGAAAAAGGTGAACAGGTAACCATAGAGGCGCAGCGAGAATTAAAGGAATACCAGGGACTTGAGTTGAAGTTCGACCTCGATGTAACTCCGGATGCAGAAGTGGAGATAGTGATCGATCAGAAAACGGGCAGCTCATTGAAAGGTACGGGTGCGGGTTTGATCTTCATTGAGATCAATACCAATGGTAAGTTCAATATGTTCGGGGACTTTGTGGTAGTGACCGGCGAATATCGCTATAAATTGGGGATCATCGACAAAACATTTAGTGTAAAACCCGGAGGTACGATCGTTTGGGACCGGGATCCACTTAGTGCTGAGGTCAACATGGAGGCGGTCTATTCCTTGAATGCCAATCCGGCACCATTGTTAGACAATGCGGGTTATTCCCGTAGAATACCCACGGATGTAGTGGTGAAGCTTACAGGTGAATTAGAACGACCTTCCATCAATATGAATATCGAATTCCCGGGAACCAGTTCCACGGTAAAATCGGAACTGGAATATCGGCTGCAGGATCCCACGGTGGAAGAGCGAAATGCTTTTTTCTTATTGGCGCAAGGAACATTTGTGAACGATGAATCGGGCATTACAGAACAAGCCGTTACAGGAAACCTCATCCAGACTGCCTCTGGCTTGCTCAACCAGGTACTGGCAGGGCAAAACGATAAATTCGATTTTGGGTTATCATATGAACAAGGCTATTTGGATCCGAATGATGTGCAAACGGAAAACAGGATCGGGGTTACGGTTTCTACTCAGATAAGCGATCGAGTTCTTATCAACGGACGTTTTGGGGTACCCGTCGGCGGTGTGAGTGAAACAGTGGTAGCAGGTAATGTTGAAGTGCAGATATTATTGAACGAAGAGGGTACATTGCGTGCGAAGATCTTTAACCGTGAGAATGAAATACAACAATTTCTGGCAGAACAACAGGGCTATACTCAGGGTGTAGGTCTCTCATACCAGGTAGATTTCAACAGTTTTAAGGAGCTGATGAAGATTATTTTCAGGAAGAAGGCAGAGGAGGAGGAAGCGCCGTTGGAACTCAGAACAAACGAAGGGCCCAACTCCGTAATGGGAAAGGATAGCCTTATCCGATTCTACACCAAATCTAACCCCCCGGAACGTAAAAAGCCATAGCTTTGGACGCGTCGAATTAAACAACTCAAAAGACATAAGGGTTTAACTTTCCAACGAAAACGATTGATCGTTGTAAATAACACAAATTATAGTGTTTCACCCGGTATTTTTTGGGATTTGTTTGCTAATTTTGCAATTCTAATTTAGACAATGGCTTCCAACATCAAAAAAATAGCGGTCTTTACTTCAGGAGGGGATTCTCCCGGAATGAATGCCGCCATACGATCTGTCGTCCGTGCATGTGCATATTTGCAAATAGACTGCATCGGAATATTCCGTGGGTATCAGGGTATGATTGAAGGAGACTTCACGCCGATGAATGCACGGAGTGTCAATAACATTATCAACAAAGGGGGTACCATGTTGAAATCGGCACGATGCGAGGAATTCAGGACCAAGGCAGGACGTAAAAAAGCCTATGAGCAATTAGAGGCAAATGGGATTGATGCCCTGGTGGTTATAGGTGGGGATGGTAGCTTTACAGGAGCCTTAAAGTTCAATGAAGAATATAGTATACCTTTTATCGGTATTCCGGGAACTATCGATAATGATATTTTTGGGACCCGGGTTACGGTAGGCTACGATACAGCACTCAATACAGTTGTTGAAGCGATCGATAAGATTCGCGATACGGCAAGTTCTCATCATAGACTGTTTTTTGTTGAAGTTATGGGAAGAGATGTAGGTCATATTGCCCTTAACTCTGGTATAGGAGCCGGAGCAGAGGAGATTCTGATCCCCGAGGAAGACTTAGGCCTCGAACGTCTGCTCGATTCACTAAAGCGCAGCAAGGCAAGAGGAAAATCATCCAGTATTGTCGTTGTGGCTGAGGGCGATCGTACCACGGGCAAAAACATTTATGAACTAAAAGAGTTTGTGGAGGAGAACCTGCCTATATATGATGTCCGAGTATGTGTACTGGGCCATATGCAAAGGGGAGGTGCTCCTACCTGTTCCGACAGGGTGCTGGCGAGCAGAATGGGAGTTAAGGCTGTTGAATCGCTCCTGGAAGGGAAAAGCAATCTAATGACCGGGGTTCAGGAAAACGAAATTACCCTCACACCGGTAAGTGAGGCTATCAAAGGAAAAACCAAATTGGATAAGGAACTTATAAGAATCTCCGATATCCTTACTGTTTAATACATAAAAGAACGAAATATGTCAACACTAAAAATTGGAATCAATGGATTTGGGCGAATAGGTAGACTTGCGTTAAGGGCTGCTGCTAAAAGAGACAATGTAGAAGTTGTTGCGATCAACGACCTTCTGGCGGTAGACCATCTGGCGTACCTATTAAAATACGATTCGGTGCATGGTAAATTCGATGGGACCATAGAGGTAGAAGGAGGCCACCTCGTTGTAAACGGTAAAAAAGTAAGAATCAGTGCTGAAAAAGACCCAAGAAACCTTAAATGGGATGAAGTTGGTGCTGATATCGTTCTGGAATGCACCGGTATTTTCACTACTCTGGATACGGCGCAGGCGCATATTGACGGGGGCGCCAAGAAAGTCCTAATCTCGGCACCTTCTAAAGATGCACCAATGTTTGTGATGGGTGTTAACCATAAGAATATAAAGCCTACAGACAATATTCTTTCAAACGCTTCCTGCACAACGAACTGCCTGGCACCTTTAGCTAAGGTACTCAACGATAACTGGGGCATAGAAGAAGGTCTTATGACAACTGTACACGCTACAACTGCAACGCAGTTTACCGTGGATGGTCCTTCCAGGAAAGATTTCCGGGGAGGCAGAAGCTCGCTCACCAATATTATTCCGGCTTCCACAGGTGCTGCCAAGGCTGTTACCAAGGTGATCCCTGAGCTGGAAGGGAAACTGACGGGGATGGCATTCAGGGTGCCTACTGCCGATGTGTCGGCGGTAGACCTTACAGTGCGTCTCGAAAAGGAGACTTCTTATGATGAAATCAAAGCGGCTTTTAAAAAGGCCTCTGAAGGAGATTTAAAAGGGATCTTGGGTTACACCGAAGAAGCGGTAGTATCGCAAGACTTTGTTAGCGACCCGCGGACCAGTATTTTTGATGCAGGTGCCGGTATGGAGTTAAATTCAAGGTTTTTCAAACTCATCTCCTGGTACGATAACGAAGCGGGATATGCAAATAAGCTGGTCGACCTGGCCGACTATGTTTCCGGTCTGTAATCAGTAAATAATCAATCACAGGAATCCTTGGGATAAGTTAAATTTACTTATTTTAAGGATTTCTTTTTTATCAATTATTCGCCAATGATGTTAATTGTAGACAGTGGTGCGACCAAATCAGATTGGATTGCTCTCGATAAAAATGGCAAAGAGGTTTTTATCACCCAAACCCTTGGACTAAGTCCGGAAGTATTAACACGTGAAGTTATCGAAGACCGTTTGGCCAATAATTTTGAGCTTTCAAAAAGCAGCAACAAGGTGACTAACCTTTATTTTTATGGGGCAGGATGCGGGACCGACAGGATGAAGAACTTTCTAAAAAAGATCTTTGCTAAATTCTTTCCCAAGGCTAAAGTAGAAATCAAGGAAGATACTTTTGCCGCGATCTATTCGACAACGAAGATCGGTCATCAGGGAATAGTATGTATTCTGGGAACGGGTTCTAATTGCAGTTATTATGATGGCAGACAGCTGTTTCAAAAAGTTACCTCTCTGGGCTATATTCCCATGGACGATGGAAGTGGTAACTTTTTCGGGCGGAAACTGATCAGGGATTATTATTTTAACAAGATGCCGCAAGACCTGGCAATAAAATTCGATAAGGAATACGATCTGGATGCCGATACGATTAAAGAGAACCTATACAAACAGCCCAATCCTAATACTTACCTGGCTACTTTTGCCCGATTTCTGATCGAAAATAAAGATCATCCCTACTGTAAAGGGGTTGTAGATAAAGGCCTACAGCAGTTTGTGAATAACTATATCATGCAATTTGAACTGGCCACCAAGGTGCCGATCCATTTTGTCGGTAGTATCGCCCACTTCCTAAAAGACGAACTGACCAGGGTGTTGGAGAGAAATGATCTGATTCCCGGCGTGATCCGTCAGCGTCCTATAGAAGGGTTGGTAGAATTCCACCGGGAAACATTATAAAGATCCAATTAAATGATGAGGGCTATTAGCCGCTGATCTAAGCAATCGTTACCTTGTTATCGAGATAGACATCCTGGATAGAATTCAACAGGCTTACACCATCCTTCATAGGCTTTTGGAAGGCTTTTCGGCCAGAAATAAGGCCCATACCACCGGCTCGTTTATTGATCACGGCAGTCTTAACCGCCTGTGCCAGGTCGTTATCACCTGAAGCCCCGCCCGAATTAATGAGTCCGGCTCTGCCCATCAGACAATTGGCCACCTGATAGCGCGTCAGATCGATTGGATGGTCTGAACTGAGTTCTGAATATACCTTGTCGTGCGTCTTCGCAAAACCGATAGCCTTAAAACCACCGTTGTTTTCAGCCTGTTTTTGTTTTACTATGTCGGCCTGTATGGTCGCAGCAAGATGATTCGCCTGACCGGTAACATCGGCCGATACATGATAGTCTTTCCCATCTTTCTTAAATCCCGAATTTCTCAGGTAGGCCCAAAGTACGGTAACCATGCCCAACTCATGTGCATATTCAAAAGCCTCGGTAACCTCCTGAATCTGTCGATTACTCTCCTCGGACCCGTAATAGATAGTAGCTCCTACCGCCATACAGCCCATCTCAAAGGCCTGGTCTATACTGGCGAACATAATCTGGTCGAATTTATTCGGATAGGTGAGCAATTCATTGTGATTCAATTTTAGCAGGAAAGGGATCTTATGGGCGTATTTCCTCGAAACCGAACCAAGGACCCCAAGGGTCGAAGCCACAGCATTACAACCACCTTCTATAGCCAGTTCAACAATTTTACCCGGATCAAAATAGATAGGGTTTGGGGCAAATGAAGCACCGGCCGTATGTTCAATTCCCTGATCAACCGGAAGTATAGACAGATAACCCGTACCTCCAAGCCGTCCGTGGTTAAAAAGCGTTTGCATATTACGCAAAACCACAGGATTTCTGTCGCTTGGTCCAAGCACCCTTTCAACATAATCAGACCCTGGAAGATGAAGCTGATCTTTCGATATGGTTCGACATTGATGACCTAAAAGATGCTCCGCATCTTTCCCTAAAATTTTCTCAATATTTGCTGACATGTCTATGTGATTTACGTTAATTGTAAAGATACGACGGAATAGGATTTTCTCCTTTGAGTAGAGCCATTTTTTTTACCTATTCTGGAAGAGTATTAGACAATATTTACTACTTTAACCCATCGAGCGATTCAACTAATTCCAATCAAAAAATATCAGACATTATGGCAAACATTAAAAAGATAAAGGGCACCATCGGTATCCTAACTGGCGGAGGCGACGTACCCGGCCTTAACCCGGCAATCAGGGCCGTAACATTCAGGGCCATCCGCGAGGGATATCGTGTAATTGGCTTCAGAAGGGGGTGGGCAGGACTAATAGACATCGTTCGGGATAATAAACACGACAATAGCAAAAATTTT
>JBDNAQ010000369.1:0-3314 GCA_039768345.1 Flavobacteriaceae bacterium | reverse complement strand
TAGCCCAGAAATCAAAATGCCGGCCGAAGAAAGTAATTAACAATAAAAGTACTGTAATTGTTGATAGTTCTGGGATTTTAGCCCTTTGCTTAGCTATGGAATAAGGCTAAACATTAAACCTGAAATGCATCACGTCACCATCCTTTACCACATAGTCCTTTCCTTCTATCCGCATTTTTCCGGCTTCTTTCACCTTAGCTTCACTACCATATGTTCGATAATCTTCCAGGGCAATCACCTCGACCCTGATGAATCCTTTCTCAAAATCTGTATGGATCACCCCAGCGGCCTGAGGGGCTGTAGCGCCAATGGGAATCGTCCAGGCGCGTACTTCCTTGGGTCCGGCAGTAAAGTACGTCTGTAGCTGTAATAGGCTATAGGCGGCTCGTATCAGCTTTGATGACCCGGGTTCCTCTAAGCCCACATCTTCCAGAAACATTTGTCGTTCCTCATAGGTCTCCAACTCCATGATATCTGCCTCCGTTCCCACAGCCAGTACCAATATTTGGGCCTCTTCACCATCTGTTGCCTTGCGTACCTGGTCTACATATTGGTTTCCAACAACCGCAGAAGCCTCATCAACATTGCACACATAAAGCACCGCTTTGTCTGTAATCAACTGGAGTGGGCGTACATATTCCTGTCGGTCATCCTCCGATATATTCAAGGCCCGTACAGAAATTCCGGATTCAAGTCCGTTTTTAAGCTCTGTTAACACTGAAGCCTCTTTTTGCGCTTCCTTATCCCCTGTTTTAGCTGCCCTGCCTACCCGGTCGAGCCTCTTTTCGACAGATTCCAGATCTTTTAGCTGCAGCTCCATATCGATGGTTTCTTTATCGCGTACCGGATCTACAGAACCGTCTACATGAACCACATTATCATTATCAAAACAGCGAAGCACATGCAAAATGGCATCAGTCTCCCGAATATTAGCCAGGAATTGGTTACCCAGACCCTCGCCTTTGCTTGCTCCTTTCACAAGGCCTGCAATGTCGACAATTTCGACCGTGGCGGGGATCACCTTTTCAGGATTCACCAACTTTTCGAGTTCCTCCAACCTCGGATCTGGTATATTTACCACACCGATATTGGGTTCAATAGTACAGAAAGGGAAGTTTGCACTCTGTGCTTTTGCGTTAGAAAGACAATTAAATAATGTAGATTTTCCAACATTGGGCAAGCCCACGATCCCTGCTTTCATAATCGATCTTGTTTAAGCGTGCAAATATAGTTTTTACTGGTATATTTAGCCTACAAGAACATTATAGAATGCAAAAAATAGTACTTCAGGGAATCTCCTATGACGATAAATCTTCCTTCCTGAAAGGAACCGCCGCGGCTCCTCCTGCAATCAGGGAATGCTACCACAGCCCATCGGCGAATTATTATGCCGAAAATGGCCTGGAGATCTCAGCTGAAATATTTCAGGATAATGGTGATCTTAGTCCAAATCATTATTTTGATATAGAAGAATTTACAAAGAGCAATCTAAATGATAAGTTTAGTATAATAACACTTGGTGGGGACCACTCAATAACCTATCCGGTGTTACGTGCTTTTCGGGAGCAGAAAGGCCCTGTTGATATTCTGCATATCGACGCGCATGCCGACTTATACGAGGAGTTTGAAGGTGATCGATATAGTCATGCCTGTCCGTTCGCGCGGATAATGGAGGAAGGTCTTACAGACCGTCTTGTTCAGGTTGGGATCAGGACCCTGACCCAGCATCAGCAGGAACAGGCCAAAAAATATGACGTAGAAATTATTCCTGCCGCCAGATTTTCCAGTGAAAATCTGCCAGAATTCAAGAACCCGGTTTATCTGAGTCTCGATATAGATGCTCTTGATCCTGCATTTGCTCCGGGAATCTCTCATTATGAGCCAGGCGGACTAACAAGCCGGCAGGTTCTGGATATCATTCAGCATATAAATATGCCGCTTCTGGGAGCTGATATCGTTGAATACAATCCCTCGCGTGATTTCAATCAGATGACCGGAATGCTTTGTGCTAAGTTTCTAAAGGAGATCAGCGCGAAAATGCTGGAATTCTCATAAATCCCTTTATTCGGGATGCATAAACTGCTGTTTGCCCAGCAGTTCTTCCTCTGTTTCCACACGATCTTCATCAGGAACACAACAGTCTACAGGGCAGACCGCCGCACATTGTGGCTCCTCATGAAACCCCATACATTCTGTGCATTTATCGGGTGCAATATAGTAGAATTCATCGCTGATAGGCTCCTGAACAACATCGGCATCAACAGCCTTTCCATCGGGTAGTACAACGCTTCCTTTTAAAGCAGTACCATCACTATAGCGCCATTCATCGGCACCCTCGTAAATCGCTGTATTTGGACACTCGGGCTCACAAGCCCCGCAGTTAATACATTCGTCGGTAATGATAATTGCCATAATTTTCTTTTTCTAATGCGTATTTTTGCGCAAAATTAATTCCAATAGGTCTTGCAAACAAATATAATATCGGGTTTCGAGGAAAGAGTACAAGCTTTTGTTAAACTTGGTGAGTGTTTTAACGATTATGTGCTGAGGGATACCAAAACGGAGGAGTTTGCCACGGCCGATAATATATGGTCAGAAAAATTGAATTCCTGTGTCATTCAGGCAGAATCGCGTAATGGATGGTTTACCCCAAACAATATGAACTATGCGCTGAAAGGTTGGGCGAAACTCCTTCAGGAAACCCGACTAAAGTCTTGGCTCCAGGGATATCCCCTAAAACAGGTCGAGCCTAAGACGGTAGCGATTATCACCGCAGGAAATATTCCGCTGGTAGGATTTCACGATGTGCTCTGCACGCTTATTACCGGGCATAAAGCCCTGATCAAATGCTCCTCTAACGATAAGATATTATTACCCTTTATCGCAGAATTTTTACAGGTCCAAAACAAAAAGTTCTTGGACCAAATCGAATTCAGCGATGGCATCCTGCAAGATTTTGATGCTGTGATTGCTACCGGAAGCAACAATACTGGTCGATATTTTGAATATTATTTCGGTAAGAAACCGCATATTATTCGAAGGAACAGGAATTCAGTAGCCGTGCTAACAGGAGAGGAATCTGTTGAGGAGCTAAGGCTTCTTGGAGAGGATGTTTTCAGGTATTTCGGTCTGGGTTGTCGCTCTGTATCTAAATTATTTATACCACGGGGATATGATTTCGATAAGTTATTCAAGGCATTCTACAGCTATAAGGACCTGCTGGAACATTTCAAATTCACCAACAATTACGATTATAACAAGGCGGTTTATCTCATGAGTAAGTTCGACATTCTGGACAATGGTTTTGTGATGCT
>JBDNAQ010000065.1:0-4704 GCA_039768345.1 Flavobacteriaceae bacterium | reverse complement strand
TAATACATTGGCCGGTGGCGGGCAGGTACAAGGATACATGGCGCGCCCTGGAGCGGCTCTATGCCGAGAAGCGTGTCAGATCAATAGGGGTGAGTAATTTTTTGCAACATCATCTGGAAGATCTCCTGGATTCTGCTGCTATCGTCCCTATGGTAAATCAAATGGAATTCCATCCATTTCTGGTACAACAAGACCTGCTCAACTATTGCAGGGATCATCGAATACAGTATGAAGCCTGGTCTCCTATGATGCAGGGAAAAATATTCTCTATGGATATTTTTAAGGAAATGGCCCAAAGGTATCAGAAGAGTATTGCACAGATTGTGTTACGATGGGACTTGCAAAAAGGCGTCGTCACCATTCCCAAGTCGTCAAAAAGAGAACGGATCGTCAGCAATGCTGATATTTTCGATTTTGAATTATCTGCGGAAGATGTCGCCTATCTCGACAAACTCGACCGTGGCCAGCGCTTTGGTCCTGATCCGGACACTTTCGATTTCTAGATGTATTAATTATCCAGAAAAAGTGCACGTAGCTCCGTGGCTTCAGCGGGTTTCATTTTTCCGGCCAATACAAGGCTAAGTTGTTTTCTGCGCAAGGCTCCTGCATAGCGCTCTTTTTCCAATTCTGTTTCGGGCACCAGTTCGGGTACCGCGGTTGGAGTTCCAGCATCATCAACGGCTACAAAAGTGTAAATGGCTTCGTTGGCTTTGCTGCGTTCACCACTGAAACGGTCTTCCATCCAGACATCGATATAGACCTCCATGGAAGTCTTAAATGCCCGGGAGATTGCTGCTTCTACCGTTACAACACTACCTAAGGGTACAGAACGATTAAACGCAACATGATTTACCGAGGCTGTAACTGTGATCCGCCGACTGTGCCTTCGGGCGGCAATGCTGCCTGCACGGTCCATACGGGCCAGTAATTCACCTCCGAAAAGATTATTTAGTGGGTTACTCTCACTGGGGAGCACCATATCGGTCATAATAGTTCTTGAATCACGAGGACTTTTGGCTTTCATGCTGAAAATTTCCGCAAAGATATGGCTTAGAGGATTAAGAGAATGGAGTTTTTTACTTTCTCGAGAGCAGCCATGCATCGGCCGATTCGGTCCGCCGGATCTGTTTTAGGAATTTGAGTGCTTCTTTAGGATCCTGATAGCTGCCATAGGTTACTTGATGTAATCCGAATTTATTCTGCCCAAGATAATCCGCCTGGAATCCCTTTTTTCTAAGTTGACGCACCTTTTTATCGGCATTTTCCCTAAACCTGAAAGCCCCGGCGATTATATGATGTCGCCCGGTTTCCTTTTTATTGACATTGATCGAAAGCACAGGTAATTCAAAGGGTTTTGAATTAAAAAAAGTTGCTTCCTGAATGTTTTTAGACACGATTTCCTGTGCCTGCTGATGCACCATTTGCTGGCCAGACAGGGTTTCGTTATATACCTTAAAGCCCGTAAGACCCGTTGAAATTGCCAATAAGACAACAGCAGCGTATTTCAATACTTCTCTGTAGGATCCCTTGCTGCGCTCTTCTGGTGTTATAATAAAAGGTATTTTCTCTTCTAATTCCAATACTTCCTCCTTCAATACCTCGCGGGTGATAGATGAGGTAATAACTGAGCTTAGTCCGAATGAAGACGTGAGATAATTGACCTTCTTTGCAGGTTGAAATTGAATTTTTCCTTCCCTGTTAAGCCATAATTCCCCAACATTATCCAATACCAACCTATCGCCTTTATGCAGCTGCTGTTTCCAATGTTTAGACTCCTCCAAAACATTTTTCAACACCTCTTCATAAGACTTTTCTTCTGCACTCGCCATATAAGAAACCAGGAGCCCGTCGTTCGAGGATAATTGCTCGTTAAACGAAATGAGTTTGGCAGGAGGAGAAATGGTATTCGTCGTTCGATGAATATAAGCCGGTTTGTTCTGAGTCAGAAAAGCACCAAATTCGGGTACGACTACGCAGTTATAGCGATACAGAAGTTCTTCTATGTACCCGATTGCTCCCATGTTTACAAAGATCAAAAAAATTAATGGCCCCTCAAACCTTGCTATATAACTTTTTATTAACATAAAATATTGTGTAATTTGTATAGAAAGCACCGTACTATCATAAATGTCTATTAATGAACATATTGCGGCTTTAAGACTGCAAAGTATTCCTCAAATTGGGAATATTACCGCCAAAAAACTCGTCGCACATTGCGGAAGTCCATCTGCAGTTTTTAGCGATAAAAAGAAAGCATTGCTCAGTATAGAGGGTATAGGGGAGTATACCCTAAAGGGATTGTTCGATACCCGATATCTCGATGCAGCGCTGGAGGAATACAATTTTGTTAAACGAAGTGGTATTGGCATGTGGATTTTTACGGAAGCTGATTTTCCCAAAAATCTCAATCATTGCCCCGATGGACCTATTTTACTCTTCTCCAAAGGCAGAATAAGACTTCAGCAACAAAAGATCATTTCAGTTGTGGGTACGCGGAACATGACAGAACGTGGAAGGTCTTTTTGTGAGCGATTTATCGAAGATATTGCCGCCCTAAACCCAATAATTGTGAGTGGCTTTGCTCTGGGTGTTGATATTTGCGTACAAAGAGCAGCGATAAAGCATGGATTACAAACTATTGGATGCCTCGCACACGGCCTTAATCAAATTTATCCGCGGACACATGCGCCTTTTATGAAGCCAGTAATGGACAATGGGGGCTTTCTTTCGGAATTCTGGAGTACCAGCCGGCCCGAGCGTGAAAACTTTCTCAGGAGAAACAGGATCATTGCCGGTCTGAGCCAGGCTACTGTAGTCGTGGAATCGGCCGAAAAAGGAGGAAGTCTTGTTACAGCAGACCTCGCTGCCGGCTATAATCGCGATGTATTTGCCGTACCTGGCAGGCCAGGGGACCTCTACAGTGAAGGTTGTAACAACCTGATAAAGCAACAGAAAGCACAGCTATTGACCTCCGCTGCCGACCTGGTTTATATGCTCAACTGGAATCTGGAGCCCGTAAAAAGCAGGCCGGTACAAAAACGCTTGTTTGTGGAATTACAGGATTCCGAAAAAACCATTTACGAATTTCTCCTTGTAGATGGTAAACAACAACTCGACAGCATTGCAGTAAATTGTGATTTACCCATTTTTAAAGTATCCTCCACCTTACTTGAGATGGAAATGAAGGGTATAGTGCGTTGTCTTCCAGGCAAGGTATTCGAGGCTGTCTGAACTACAGAAATCAAAAAGGATATCAATATCCCAATCTGGAACGAACCCTTGCCAGTACATCTTCTGCAACCAAATGGGCTTTGGTGGCACCTTGTTTAAGTATTTCATCCAGTTCCTGGGGATGCTCAATATAATGATTGAACTTTTGCCGCATGGGCCCAAATCTATCGAGGATCAGTTCGAATAGCGCTTGTTTGGCATGCCCATACCCATAATTTCCCTGCTCATAATTTTTACGCATAGCATTGATCTCTTCTCTTGAAGCCAGAAGACGGTATAAACCAAAGACATTATCGGTATCCGGATCTTTGGGCTCCTCCATAGGAGTGCTATCGGTAACAATACTCATGATCTGTTTGCGCAACTTTTTTTCGGGTAAAAAAATATCGATGGTATTGTTCTTGCTTTTGCTCATTTTTTCCCCATCTACCCCGGGTACGATCTGTGTTTCCTCCTGAACCTGAGCTTCAGGTAATACAAAGGTCTCGCCCATTCGCGCATGAAAACGCGAAGCAACATCCCTTGTCATTTCCAGATGCTGTAGTTGGTCCTTGCCAACAGGCACAACTTGCGCATCGTATAGCAGTATATCAGCGGCCATCAACATAGGGTAACTAAACAACCCCGCATTAACATCTTCAAGACGATTTGCTTTATCTTTAAATGAATGAGCCAGTGTAAGACGCTGATAGGGGAAGAAACAACTAAGGTACCAGGCCAGTTCAGTAACCTGAGGCACATCGCTTTGCCTGTAGAAAACTGTTTTTTCAGCATCCAGTCCAAAAGCAAGCCACGCAGCTGCTGTGGCATAAGTATTGTCGCGTAAGTTCTTGCCATCCTTGATTTGGGTCAATGAATGCATATCAGCGATAAAAAGAAAAGATTCTGTCTCTTTCTTTTTTGCCATGTCGATCGCTGGTATTATAGCTCCCAGTATGTTCCCCAAATGAGGAGTCCCTGTACTTTGTATGCCGGTAAGGATTCTTTTCATATCCAATTTTTCTCGGAATGACAAAAGTAAAAGAAATCCCAGAACCCTACTAAAATTGTTACTTTTGAATTTATGCCCGCTGCTCTCCTTAAAATAGGACAAACCTTATATCGAATTTGGTTTTATATTCTGGTAGCTATCCCTATATTTTTGTTATTACCCCTGCTGTTAGCTTTCACCCTTTCAGAAAAGACATATCGCCAATTCTTTTGGCTGGCTAGAAATATTTGGGCCAATGTGATATTATATGGAATGGGTTGTCCTCCCCGGATTTACCGCGAAGAAAAAATGAAACGAGGTCAGAGCTATATGCTTGTGGCGAACCATACCAGTATGCTGGATATAATGCTGATGTTACGGGCAAGCAGGAATCCCTTCGTATTTGTCGGAAAAAAGGAACTGGTTAATATTCCGGTTTTTGGATTTTTTTATAAACGGGTATGTATAATGGTCGACCGGGAAGACAGCAGGAGCCGTACAGC
>JBDNAQ010000064.1:0-6319 GCA_039768345.1 Flavobacteriaceae bacterium | reverse complement strand
TGGATCCAAAGGTCTGTCTAGAATCAAATCCTTGGTTTTTCTGGTGTACGCAGATACATCGAAAGTTATTCGGCTGTCCCACCAGCGGGATTCTATACCTATTTCTATTTCTTCCAGCGTTTCAGGCTTCAAATCAGGATTTCCTAAACGAACCCCGGTGGTATTGGATACCACATTTGATCCGGTTGCATCTTGAAAATCACGTACATCTAATATCAGGGTATTCGCTATCGGATAAGCCGATGATTCAAAGTTAGCTGAGACTCCCAGACCACCTCTCACTTTCAGATAGTTCAGTACTTTCTCTGACTTAAGCCCATCGAAAGTGGTTGTTGGGATCCAGCTTATACTGGCACTGGGATAGAACTGCGCCCTGTTCTCTTTAGAAAAGTTAGATACCCAATCGTTCCTTCCTGCAATGGAAAGGTAGACCTGGTTATCATAATCAACATCAAACTGGGCGAACAAACCTGCTAGGTTTCTTTCCGCAAATGACTGGATAGGCACCGTGTTGGCAAAATTGAAATGTCTGAGAACACCGAATACCTGCTGACCGTCACTGGCAGCACCACTTGAGTCGAAGATTTCTCTTCGTGATGTACCACCAATGTTAAAGGTAAGTCCAAACTTTTCAGCGATATCATAATCACCGTTCACTGTCAGGAAGTGATCCCAGATAGTATTGGTGTTATTCCAAGTTTCGTATATACCACTCAAAATCCGTGCACTTCCATTACCCGGAACTCCACCGCGATTTTGGTAATTCGTATTGTTTTCACTGTAGACATCCAATCCTGTCCTCCAAAGAAGATTTAAATTATCATTTAAGGCGTATTGAAGTGAAACCTGGCCAAAAACCCGGTCGGTCTGCTGCTGAACACCAGAATTGTTCAATGTCCATAAAGGATTCTGAATGTCATCGTTCTGACGGTAGTAGACACTACCACCAGTAATTGGATTCTGGAAAGGCAAACCAAGAAGATCCACACTTCGAGGTGTGTAAAACACATCACTAAAGATAGAAGATGTTCCTCCCTGTGTACCACTACCTGTTGATAAAGCTACAGGAGGTGATACGAATTTTGTTTTAGAATAGTTCAGCGTACCTGAAGCGGTAAAATTATTGCTGAGCTCGGCACGACCACCTACAGAAAAGTTATTTCTGATCACCTTATTTCCGGGAGTAAACCCTTCGTCGCTTAGGTGTCCGTAGTTTACGTTATAACCGATTTTACCATCATCACTGGTACCATTTACGTTGATCGACGTATTGGTCACAATCCCTTGCCTGAAGAATTCCGTAACATTATTATACGGACGCCATGGGTATTTAGCGTCGGCAAACTCCGGGAATGCTGCCAGAGTGGATGGTGTTAACTTATATGTTGTCGAGAACGGGTGATCCAGCAAGCCTTGATCATCGATGGCAGATTGACGTCCCCATCCTGCAGCGCCTGCCCTGTCAAAAGAAGGACCCCAGTTAGAGAAGAACCATCCAAAGTTTTGATCAAAACCATTACCATATTGGTTTTGGTAATCCGGAAGTGATGCTATCTCGTTGAAGAACATAGACGAACTTACCGTGATCTCTGTTTTTTTCGGACCTCCACCTCGTGTAGAACCTCCTTTGGTGGTGATCAGCACCACACCGTTCCTACCTTGGG
This sequence comes from Flavobacteriaceae bacterium, assembly GCA_039768345.1. Taxonomy (GTDB): domain Bacteria; phylum Bacteroidota; class Bacteroidia; order Flavobacteriales; family Flavobacteriaceae; genus JAHEJJ01. The sequence goes on along the minus strand of JBDNAQ010000064.1, from coordinate 4,655 downwards.
AACCATATAATGTGGTTGCTGCCAAACCTTTAAGGATGTTGACACTTTCGATTTGATTGGGATCCAGATCCAAGAATCTACTTGAACCGCTATTCCCCTCAATAAAATCTTGACGGTCTCCTTGTCGACCACTTGAATTCTGATCGGAACTAAATGGTACGCCATCTACAATGAAAAGCGCTTGATTCGAAGAACTGAAGGTACTCAATCCCCGAATGATAACATTAGTACCAGAACCTGAAATTCCACTTTGCTGGATGATCTGCACACCTGAGGCTTTACCGGAAAGTACCCTGCCAATATCACCTTCTGGACGTGACTCGATCAATTCCTGGTCAACTTCTGCAGTAGCATAGCCGAGGGCTTGCTTCTCCCTTCGGATACCAAGAGCCGTTACTACAACTTCCTCCAATGCCTGAGCACTCTCTTGCATTTGAACATTTATCGTGTTGCCCGCGCCTACCACTCTCGTGGTAGTCTCCTGACCGATATATTGAAATTCCAGAGTTTGTCCTTCTTCGGCTGAGAGGGCATAATTCCCATCAAAATCCGTAGTGGTACCAGTAGAAGTACCCTGAATGACAACGCTGGCCCCGGCTAGTGGTAGACCGTCCTGATCGGTCACTACACCGGAAATCGACTTCTGCGCAAACGTTAAATGCACAACAAACGCCAATAATAGCGTTAAGATTCCATTTAAATTTGTTCTCATTTTATAATTATTTGAATTAGCTAGGCGCTAAAATCCTAATTTCATGTTAATAATCCAAACTAATTTTAATAAAATTTTAGGTTCGCGCGTGCGATTATAACATCGCATTAAGTTTTTGTTAAGATAAATTCTGATCAATTCTGTTAAAAAAGTCATAATACTTCCCGAAAGTCCATAAATAGTTGAGGATCATAAAGGCTTACTAAAGTCAAACTGCATATTCCTCAATTAGGATTCATCCAAGATTAAAGAGTGCCCACCCAGGTCGTTGGCCTGTCATTTCGAGAGGTGGTTTGGCAGATCAAAATTGCCTTGAATAATATATATATAATAAGGTATAAAATTTGGCAATTCCAGGGCTCTATTTCGAGCCAAAATCATCAGGTCTTAAAAATCAAAGAAATTTAAAGCTGCTGCATTTGAATTATAATGAATAATTAGTACATTTGCCAGCCCTTAAAAGAGGGTTATATCTTTTAGACATAACATTAGTATGCCAACAATTTCACAATTAGTACGAAAAGGAAGAGCCACAATATCCAAGAAGAGTAAATCGGCTGCTTTGGATTCGTGTCCCCAGCGAAGGGGAGTGTGCACGCGTGTATATACCACTACGCCTAAAAAACCTAATTCCGCAATGCGTAAAGTTGCAAGGGTTCGGTTGACCAATGGCAAAGAGGTGAACGCCTACATTCCCGGAGAAGGACACAATTTGCAAGAGCACTCGATAGTATTGGTTAGAGGCGGAAGGGTGAAGGATTTACCAGGTGTTAGATACCACATTGTTCGTGGTGCACTGGATACTGCCGGAGTAGCAGGCAGGACTCAGAGAAGATCTAAATACGGTGCCAAACGCCCTAAAAAGTAAAGAACTTTAAGAAGCAGTAATGAGAAAAAGACAGGCAAAGAAGCGCCCGATGTTGCCAGACCCGAGATTCAATGACCAATTGGTGACACGATTTGTCAACATGTTGATGTGGGATGGAAAGAAATCGGTAGCCTTTAAAATTTTCTACGATGCAATCGATATTGTGGAGGAGAAAAAAACAGACGAGGAAAAACCAGCTTTGGAGATTTGGAAGGAAGCTCTTTCCAATGTTATGCCTCACGTTGAAGTGCGAAGTAGACGTGTAGGAGGTGCAACATTCCAAATTCCCATGCAGATTCGTCCGGATCGAAAGATCAGTACAGCCATGAAATGGCTGATCAGTTTTTCGCGTAAGCGAAACGAAAAATCGATGGCCCAGAAACTGGCGGCAGAAGTTCTTGCAGCTTCAAAGGAAGAAGGTGCTGCGGTTAAAAGGCGTGTCGATACTCACAAAATGGCCGAAGCAAACAAAGCTTTTTCCCACTTCAGATTCTAAGTAAGCGATGGCTAGAGATTTATATTATACAAGAAATATTGGGATTGCCGCGCATATCGACGCAGGTAAGACCACTACTACCGAACGTATTCTGTATTATACGGGGGTAAGTCATAAAATCGGAGAGGTTCATGATGGCGCAGCCACTATGGACTGGATGGAGCAGGAGCAGGAACGTGGAATCACCATTACCTCAGCTGCCACTACCTGTACATGGAATTTCCCTACGGACAACGGAAAGATGACATCTGATTCCAAGCCTTATCATTTTAATATTATAGATACTCCCGGGCATGTGGATTTCACCGTTGAGGTGAATCGATCTTTGAGAGTACTCGACGGGCTTGTATTTCTTTTTAGTGCCGTAGACGGAGTAGAGCCACAGTCGGAGACCAACTGGCGCCTGGCGGATAATTACAAAGTGCCCAGGATGGGCTTTGTAAACAAAATGGATAGGCAGGGGTCGAATTTCCTTAATGTCTGTACTCAGGTAAAGGAGATGCTCAAATCGAACGCTGTTCCTATAGTTTTACCAATTGGTGATGAGGCCGATTTCAGAGGTATTGTAGACCTGGTGAAGAACCGGGCCATCGTATGGCACGAGGAAGATATGGGCTCAACCTTCGACATAGTCGATATTCCTGCTGAGATGGAAGAAGAGGTAAAAGAATATCGTGCTGTCCTTATTGAGGCGGTAGCAGAATATGACGAACATCTGATGGAGAAGTTCTTCGAGGATGAAGACTCCATTACAGAAGATGAGGTCCATGCTGCGCTTAGAGCTGCGGTAATGGACATGAGTATCATACCCATGATCTGCGGATCATCCTTTAAAAATAAAGGGGTGCAATTCCTCCTGGATGCCGTTTGTCGTTACTTGCCATCACCATTGGACAAGGAAGCGATCGTCGGGATAAATCCACGTAACGGTGAGGAAACTACCCGTAAACCAGATCCCAAAGAACCGTTCGCTGCACTGGCCTTTAAAATTGCCACAGATCCTTTTGTTGGACGTCTGGCATTTTTCAGAGCGTATTCAGGTAAGCTCGATGCAGGTTCTTATGTCTTGAACAACAGGACGGAGAACAAAGAAAGAATTTCCAGGATTTACCAGATGCACTCCAATAAGCAGAACGCAGTTCCTTCTATTTCTGCAGGTGATATTGGAGCAGCTGTAGGATTTAAGGATATCAAAACCGGGGATACCCTCTCCGACGAAAAACATCCGATCGTACTTGAAAGCATGAAATTTCCTGATCCGGTAATCGGTATTGCTGTGGAGCCAAAGACCAAAGCTGATGTAGATAAACTAGGAATGGCACTCGGCAAACTGGCGGAAGAGGATCCGACTTTTCAGGTGAAAACCGATGAGGCTTCAGGTCAGACCATTATATCCGGAATGGGTGAATTACACCTGGATATTATTGTTGACCGACTCAAACGTGAATTTAAAGTCGATGTAAACCAGGGGCAACCCCAGGTTGAATACAAAGAGGCGATCACCCGACCAGCGAACCACCGTGAGGTTTATAAAAAGCAAACAGGTGGACGTGGTAAATTTGCAGATATCGTATTTACCATGGAACCTACCGAAGATGGTAAGCCAGGATTGGAGTTTGTGAATGAAATCAAAGGCGGTAACGTCCCCAGAGAATATATTCCAGCAGTCGAGAAAGGATTCAAAGCTGCGATGAAAAACGGTCCGCTTGCCGGATTCGAGATGGACAGTATGAAAGTGACTCTTAAAGATGGTTCTTTCCACCCTGTCGATTCGGATACTCTTTCGTTCGAACTGGCAGCAAAGTTGGGCTATCGTGAGGCTGCAAGTGCTTGCAGGCCCGTATTGATGGAGCCTATCATGAAGTTAGAGGTGCTTACACCCGAAGAAAATATGGGTGATATCGTAGGGGATCTCAATCGAAGAAGAGGCCAGGTAAATAATATGGATGACAGAGCCGGATCGAAAGTGATCAAAGCAGAAGTTCCGCTTTCCGAAATGTTCGGATACGTAACCTCGCTAAGGACACTATCATCGGGTAGAGCGACCTCGACAATGGAATTTTCGCACTATGCGGAGACGCCTTCCAATCTGGCGGAAGAGGTGGTAAAAGTCGCTAAAGGTGTAACCGTTTAATTTTTTAAAGATGAGTCAGAAAATCAGAATAAAATTAAAGTCATACGATCACAATCTGGTTGATAAGTCAGCAGAGAAAATCGTAAAAACGGTTAAGACAACTGGTGCAGTGGTAACCGGGCCCATCCCATTGCCTACGCACAAAAAGATATTTACGGTGTTGCGTTCGCCACACGTAAACAAAAAGTCAAGGGAACAATTCCAATTGAGCTCGTACAAGAGACTGTTGGATATTTACAGTTCCTCGTCTAAAACCATCGACGCACTGATGAAGCTCGAGCTTCCCAGTGGTGTTGAGGTCGAGATTAAGGTCTAAGCAACCTTCTCCGCTTCCGAAAGGAGCGGGCGACATGTCCGGAGCGTTGTGCAAAGGAAAAACGGTATCAAAAATAAATTCGGGGTCGAATTATTTTTGACCCTGTTTTTTTTAGTTGGAAGTTGGAAG
>JBDNAQ010000063.1:0-3678 GCA_039768345.1 Flavobacteriaceae bacterium | reverse complement strand
CACCCGGTAGGCCATCGCCAGAATTCCCTTTGCGGCATCATTGTGTGAAAGATAGTCCTCGCTTTGATAATAGGAATCCAGATGTTTCGGTCTCGGTGCCGTTATGAGCAAGTCCGATCCAGGATCTCGCATCAGCGAAAAGCGCTCCCCAGTCACAAGAAAGTCTTTAGTATCGAGGAAATGTTCCATGAATAGTAGGCCGCTATTAAAGATTGTTCCACGTGGAACATTATGGTCTATCTTCCGAGGTGCACCAGTAAAACACTGATGTCGCTCGGTGAGACACCGCTAATTCGCGAGGCTTGAGATACCGTAACCGGCTTAATGGCCTCCAGTTTTTCGCGTGCCTCGAATGATAGTGATTTTAGATTTTTATAATTGAATTTTTCAGGGATTTTTACGTTCTCCAGCCGCTGTAGCTTATCCGCATTATTCTTTTCCTTTTCAATATAGCCCGAATATTTTACCTGTATCTCGGCTTGTTCCATAACTTCTTTGCCAAGCGAGTTTTTATCCACATAATCTGCCACTGAAGGTATTTCAAGCATATGATCCATGGTTACCCCCGGCCTGGAAAATGCCTTAAACATCTTATCGGATTGTTTTACTCTACTAGACTCGATAGAATCCAGGATAGGATTGATCTCCTCAGGAGATACGCTTGTTTTTCTAAAAAAATCTATAAAGGAAGCAGACTGGCTTGCTTTTGCTTCCATTCTCCTCATTCGTTCTTCGGAGGCAAGGCCCAGTTCAAAACTTTTGGGCGTAAGTCTGAGATCAGCATTATCCTGTCGTAATAACGTTCGGTATTCTGCCCGGGATGTAAACATTCTATAAGGCTCTTCTGTTCCTTTTGTAATCAGATCGTCGATAAGCACCCCTATATAGGCTTCGTCCCTCTTTAAAATGAAGGGTTCCTTTTCCCTTATCTTAAGATGTGCATTAATTCCTGCCATTAAACCTTGCGAAGCAGCTTCCTCATAGCCAGTCGTACCATTAATCTGTCCGGCAAAGTAGAGACCTTCAACAAGCTTTGTCTCCAGGGTGTGCTTTAATTGTGTTGGTGGGAAATAGTCGTATTCTATGGCATATCCCGGCCTGAAAAATTTGACCTTTTCGAAGCCTTTTACCGAGCGCAAAGCCTTAAACTGAACATCTTCGGGTAGTGAGGTTGAAAATCCGTTCACATATACCTCCACGGTTTGCCATCCTTCTGGTTCTACGAAGATCTGATGACTTTGTTTGTCTGCAAATCTGTGAATCTTGTCTTCTATGGAAGGGCAGTACCTCGGGCCTATACTTTTTATCCTGCCATTAAACATAGGCGATCGGTCGAATCCCTCACGAAGAAGATCGTGAACCTGCTCGCTGGTATGTGTCATATAACAATCCCTCTGCTGTTCTAAAACCGGCGTATCCAAATAAGAAAAACGGCCCGGTATATTATCGCCAGGTTGCGGAATCATCACCTCATAATTCAAGGATCTGCCATCAACCCGTGGAGGTGTGCCCGTTTTCATACGACCGCTATCGAAACCAAAGTCTGTTAACTGCTCCGTGATCCCTGTAGCTGCCTTTTCACCAGCTCGCCCACCGCCGAATTGCTTTTCCCCTATATGGATAAGCCCGTTGAGAAACGTCCCGTTGGTCAACACAACTGCCTTAGAGCGAACATCAAGGCCTAAAGATGTTCGTACACCAATTACTTTATCATCCTTAACTAACAGCCCTTTTACCATTTCCTGATAAAAATCCACGTTAGGTGTTTGTTCCAGGGCATTCCTCCATTCTTCAGCAAACCGCATACGGTCGCTCTGTGCCCTCGGACTCCACATTGCCGGCCCCTTAGACATATTTAGCATCTTAAACTGAATAGCCGAATTGTCTGTGATTATTCCGCTATAACCGCCCAGTGCATCAATTTCGCGAACAATCTGTCCTTTGGCAATACCCCCCATGGCCGGATTACAAGACATCTGTCCAATGGTTTGAAGGCTCATGGTGATTAGCAAGGTGCTTGAGCCTAAATTGGCAGCCGCAGCGGCCGCTTCAGCCCCCGCATGCCCGCCTCCAACTACTATTATATCGTATTCCTTGTCGAACATAGTTTCTTAATGTTCCACGTGGAACATTTTCATCTTTTCATTTTCCTTTTCTCTCATTTTCTCTATTTCCCCAGGAGTCTTGTCCTTATATCCCACTAAATGCAATATACCATGGCACATTACTCGTATTAATTCATCCTCAAAACGACATCCAAAAGATGCGGCGTTCTCCTTTAGTCTTGGTATGGAAATAAATATGTCTCCGGAAATAACATCACCCTCACTATAATCAAAGCTTATAATGTCGGTATAATCATTTTTATTCAGATACTTCTGATGAAGTTCCAGTAAGTAGTCGTCATCACAAAATATAAATGTAATAGCCCCGGGCGAACGTTTTTCAGAAACTATAATATCCCTGACCCAGGTTCGATACCCTGGCTCTTCATTTAATAAAAAATCGGTTTCATAAAAGAAATCAATCCTGTGCATTGAAATACTCCTTTACCCTCTGTTGAAAAATTCTGTGCAAAGGTAGTGCTTGCCTGTTTAATATTTCAATATCCTTATTCAAATCCTCAAGTATATCCGGCTTTGTGGTAATCGGGTTGTAGAATTCCTCTTTGTTAGACTTGCTCTTGCGTTCATCCTTTTTACCCTGACTAATCGCAGCGTTTTCCAATCTCATCAATTGATGCTGTATCGCATTGGCCCTGTTGATCGTTTTTTCGGTTACACCGTTACGTAAAAGTTCATTTTCAAAGTCCTCCATTTGTTGTAACAGCTTCTTAGTCAATTGTTTATCTCTATTTCGCAACATATTCTCGAGTTGCTTTTCGAGCATTTGGCGAAGTTTCTGTTGCTCCTTATAGATCTCATAGAGCTCCTCCATATTTTCCTCAGTCCCTGTGCCACTACCTTTCCCCTGATTACCCTCTTGATTACCCTTGCCCTCTCCATTTTCGTTATTTCCTTGCTGACCTTCGGTCCCTGATCCCTTTTTACCTTCTTGTCCATCCTGCGATCCTTCACCGGGTTTAGCTCCTTCACCACTCTCAGGTTCTCCTTTTGATCCCTGCTGGCCTTTCCCTTCCATCTGACCCATACGCTCGCCCAACTCCTGTTGGCCCTTTATAATATCTGGTAATTGAAAGTCCTCACCCTGACCACTGGAGCCAGCACCTGCGGCCATACTCTGCTGCATATTATCTAATATATTAGCAAGAAAATCGGCAAGATTGTTGGCCGAAGTAAGAACATATTGTTGATAAGATACTCCCTGGTATATTCTTCCTTCTACTATACTTTCCATAGACTTATCAATATTGTAATACACTTCGCCAATTTGCTCATTAACAAATTCTGATAATTCTGCGCGGCGCAGTGAAAGTGAAAAAAGACTGTCGTCTACATGTTCAAACAAATTTCTCAGGTTCTGCTGTCGTTTTACAACACTTGAAAAATGCGTGATATCTAGATCCCGTCCTTCGAGCTGATCGAACAATGCTTCCTGATTAAATGAAAATGTGACCAGATTGTCGAGGATCTGCCTAAGCATTTCGGCATCCTCTGAAATCGTAGATCCTCCGGCAGCACCGGCGCTCGATGCCTTGAGTTCTTCGCTCATCTGTTG
>JBDNAQ010000368.1:0-6654 GCA_039768345.1 Flavobacteriaceae bacterium | reverse complement strand
TTGGCACCAATCTGAGGCCTTCTGAGCCATTCTATCAGGGCGTCGATTTCCTTCCTTGAGTAGGAAGCCCCACCAGGCACGGCAATACCCACCACCAGTTCGGCCTGGTTAAATACATTAAAATCTTTATGCTGAGCCACTGAATTTAGTTCGCCAAACTCCATATCAAAGCGAATGTCAGGCTTATCGGAGCCATAGCGTTTCATGGCCTCATCGAATGTAAGTCTTGGAAAACTGCCGGTATCCTTACCATTGATCTTTTTCAACAGATGCCGTGTAAGGCCCTCAAAGGTGGCAAGGATATCCTCTTGTTCGACAAAAGCCATCTCACAATCGATTTGTGTGAATTCAGGTTGACGATCGGCCCTCAGATCTTCATCTCTAAAGCATTTTACTATTTGAAAATATTTATCGAGCCCACCCACCATCAGCAGTTGTTTAAATGTCTGTGGCGATTGAGGAAGGGCATAAAACTGTCCTTCGTTCATCCTACTGGGCACCACAAAATCACGAGCTCCTTCCGGGGTAGATTTGATTAAATACGGCGTTTCCACTTCGATAAAACCCTGTGAGGAGAGGTAGTTCCTTACTTCCATGGTTACTTTCGATCTAAAGACCAGGTTGTTCTTAACCGGATTCCTTCGGATATCGAGATAACGATATTTCATACGAAGGTCGTCTCCGCCATCGGTTTTATCTTCAATGGTAAATGGTGGCAGGAGAGATTCATTGAGTACAGTTAGCTTCGCTACCAGGATCTCGATTTCACCCGTGGGTATCCTGTCGTTTTTAGATGTACGTTCAATGACCCTGCCTTCCACCTGGACCACATATTCACGGCCTAATTCACGTGCATTTTCTAAAAGCGCAGTATCACTTCTTTCTTCGTCGAAGACCAATTGAGTGATCCCATACCGGTCGCGCAGGTCTACCCAGACCACAAATCCTTTATCTCTGGTTTTATGGACCCATCCGGCAAGGGTGACATTTTGTTCAATATCACTTGATCTTAATTCACCACAGGTATGGCTTCTATACATAATAAGGCTGATCGGATTATAGCGGCAAATGTACTAAGTATCGCTATAAATCAGAAAACAATAAAAAGGAATTCACAAAGGGAATGCGGCCGCCAATAATTAAGCGGCCATTTCCAAATCTTCTTTTTTCTCCTGCTGTTTGTTTTTTCTTCCGTAGACCCTTCGTTTAATACGATACGTGATGTTGAAAAGAACAGGGACAATAATCAGGGTAAGGAAGGTGGCAACGATAAGGCCGAAGATTACGGTCCAAGCCAGCGGTCCCCAGAAAATCACATTATCACCACCGACATATATCTTAGGATCGAATTGGGAAAACAAAGAGAAGAAATCGATATTTAAACCAATTGCCAACGGAATCAGTCCCAATACTGTGGTAATAGCGGTTAAGAGAACAGGGCGCAAACGCGCTTTTCCCCCTTTTACGATCGCTTCGCTTACCTGAGCCATTGTGAGGTAGTCCCTGTCCGAGAGACCCAGGGCGACTTTCTTACGGTCGATCAGGATTTGCGTATAGTCGAGTAACACCACCCCATTATTTACCACAATCCCGGCGAGGGAAATAATTCCCATCATGGTCATCATGATGACAAAAGGCCAACCGGTCAGCATAAGTCCGCCAAATACCCCGATAAAGCTCAGGAAGATAGCGGTCATGATTATCGCCGGCTTGGAAATACTGCCAAATTGAAATACCAGGATCAGCATGATAAGGCCCAGGCCGGAAAAGAAAGCACCAACAAGAAATTCCATCTGTTTGTTTTGTTCCTCGATCTGACCGGTATAATCGATCTTCACGCTTGACGGCAAACCGCCAAATTCTTCCATTTCTTTTTGGATTTCCGTCACAATAGCCTGAGCATCTGTAAAACCAGGTTGCAGACCCGAATATACTGTAACTACCCGGCGGGTATCCCGGTGTTTTATCGCACTAAAAGAGGAGGTATTTCTCTGGGACGCTACAGCGGAAACCGGAACTTCCTTGATCTGCCCTGTGGCTTGATCCCTGAAAATAATATTCTGGTTAAACAAGGCACTTGTATTATATCTCAAATCTTCATTAAAGCGGACATTTATGTCGTAATCTTCCCCGTCTTTTTTATAAATACCGGCTTTATCGCCAAAAAGCGATCTTCTTAGCTGATTGCCAACCTGGCCCACGGCAACACCTAATTCACCTGCTTTTTTACGGTCTACGACCACCTGCATACCTGGGTTCCCTTTGTTCACATCAATTTTCAGTTCCTCGATTCCTGCTATATTCTTGCTGTTGATGAAATTTCGCATCCGTTCTGCAACATTGATAAGCGTGTCATAGTCCTGACCTTCAATTTCAATGTTGATCGGGTAGCCGGCCGGAGGTCCTACAGCATCTTTTTCTACCGAAATCGCCACTCCCGGATAAATACCTTTCAACCCATCTTGTATTCTTTTACGCAATAGTTCGGTATCATTACCATCGCGGTATTTAAATTCTCTCATGGAAATGGTGATCTTTCCCCGATGTGGCATCTCGGCCGCTGATCCTCCCTCAGTAAACGGATTTTCAGCTCCCTTTCCCACCTGGGATACGCTCGATTCTACCAGGAGATTGTGAGCCCCTGCCATGAAATCCTCACTATCGGCAATCGCGTATACTCGTCGCTCGATATCCTTTGTCATATCATTGGTCTTTTCAATAGCCGTGCCTTGCGGATATTCTATATAGACATAGATCTCATTGGGAGTATTGTCCGGGAAAAACTCCACTTTGGTCCGACCACTACCCAGGGAGATTCCAAACATGATAAACGCGGCGATCAAAAGCAGTACAGTAACACCAAAATACCAGTAAACATTTCCACCGCGTATGGCATGTTTTAGTCTTTTTTCGTACCAGTTTTCGAAACGGGCCAACGTATTCTGCTGAAAGCGACGAGCTGCCCGTTTAAGGATGTACTTGTATCCCCAGAATCCTGCGGCAAGTGCAATTATCAGCGTTCCAAAACCACGGACGGGACCACCTATGAGAAATATAAAAATCCCCACGCTCCCCAGGATAATACTCAGGCGGATCAAATTTTTTACAGATAATTCCTTGTCTCCGATTTCCATAAAACTCGACACCAGCATGGAATTCATAAAAATGGCCACAAAAAGTGAAGATCCCAGTACAACGGACAAGGTAATCGGGAAAAAGATCATAAACTCTCCCATAATACCCGGCCAAAGACCCAGCGGCACGAAGGCAGCAACCGTTGTTGCCGTAGATATTATTATGGGGAATGCGATTTCTCCGATCCCTTTTTTAGCCGCCTCAATTCGTGACATGCCTTCCTTTTCCATTAGCCTGTAGACATTCTCTACTACCACCACACCATTATCAACCAGCATACCAAGGCCCATGATAAGACCAAAAAGTATCATGGTATTCATGGTGTATCCTATTGCGGATAATATCATAAAGGACATGAACATAGACATGGGTATGGCGAACCCAACAAAGAGTGCATTTCGGAAACCAAGGAAGAACATAAGTACAGTTACCACCAGGATGATCCCGAAAATGATATTGTTGACCAGATCATCAACCTGGTTTAAAGTTCGGCTCGAGGAATCATTGGCCACAGTGACTTTCAGGTCTGGTGGAAAAACGTTTTCTCTGGCATCCTGCAGGATTTCCTTGATGTCGTCTGCCGCGGAAATTGCATTTTTCCCGGCTCTTTTCTTGATATCGAGCATCACTACACTTTCTCCACGTTCACGAGCATAGGTAGTCTTATCTTCTTCCGCAAAAGTGACTTCGGCAATCTCCCTTAAATATACAGCCACCCCGTTTTCAGATTTTACAACGAAATCATCTAAATCAGATGGACTTTCTATCTCGCCTAATATCCTGATGGTTCGCCGCTGCCCACTGGTTTTAAGATTGCCGGCAGACATGGTCATATTTCCATTGCTGATCGCCTGGATCACATCGTTAAAGCTCACCTTGGCAGCCATCATCTTATAGATATCCACAGCGACCTCAACTTCCTTTTCCTGAGCCCCGCGTATATCTACCTCTTTGATCTGCGGGAGATCCTCTATCTCATCTTCCAGGTATTCACCGAACTCTTTGAGTTTTTCCACGGGATAGTCGCCTGTAAGATTTACATTCATGATAGGGAAGGATTCGGAGAGGTTGAGATCGAAAACGTTCGGCTCTACCTTGGCTCCGTTGAATATGGGCCAATCCTCACCGGCCTTTTCCCCATCTACTTCATCCTTCACTTTCTGTTTTGCACTTTCTACAGCGATGTCTTCATCGAATTCCACCACGATCATCGAATAGTCTTCCTGTGAAGTAGAGGTAAGTTCCACTACATTACTCACGTTTTTTAAGCGATCCTCCAGGGGGTCTGTGATCAGCCGTTCTATATCTTCCGCAGTATTCCCGGGGTAAACAGTGCTGATGTAGATTTTGGTCTCTGTGACTTCGGGAAAATCTTCCCGGGGCATGGAGAAATAAGCGGAAAGCCCTATAAAGAAGAAGATTCCAATCATTACATAAATGACCGAAGGGTTATCTATCGCCCATGAAGACAACCGGAACTCCTTGTCGATATTTTTATTCTGTTTACTCATGACTATTGGATTATTCTGACTGTCTGACCTTCACGAACGCTTCTGGCACCTTCATTAATTACGAGATCACCAGGCTCAATCCCATGCAGGACTTCTACACGGTCACCGCTTGTTTTTCCTGTTGAAATAATCCGTCTTTCAGCTACAGCCTGATCTTCCTGATTTGATTCTACCGCAGTATAGATATATTGCTGCCCTGCAGAGTTTTCGGAAATTACACTTTGGGGTATGAGGATGGCTTCACTGTTGATGTAGTCATTAATACTGACCCGGGCTGTCAGGTTCGGTTTAATATTACCTTTATCATTCGGGACAGGAATTTCAATCCTAAAAGAACGATTGCCTGGATTTATAAAATTTCCCGTCTGCTTCACCTTGGTAAGTACGCTGTCTCTGAGTACTGGAAAATAAACCTTTACATCTTTACCCGGTGTTACACCCTGCAGGTAACTTTCAGGAACATTTACCTCTATATACATCTCTGAGAGGTTTACGATTCTGAAAATTGCCACCCCGGATCCTGGTGAGACCACCGTTCCCTGATCCAGTATCACGTTGTCAATAATCCCACTGAAAGGTGCTCTGATGATGGATTTCGAAAGCTGACTTTCGGTTTGTTTTACAGAATTCTCCAAAGCCTGATAATTCGTTTCCGCCTGAAGGTATTGGATCTCTGAACCTATATTTTGATCCCAAAGCCGTTTTTGTCTTTCAAAAGTGGTTTTAGCCAGGGCCGCCTGTGCCTTGAGCTGGTCCAATTGACTGTTCATCCCACCATCATCGATCCTGGCAAGGATTTGACCTTTGCGCACTTGTTGTCCATCTTCCACATATATCTTTAAAAGAGTACCCGCCATTTCGGGATAGATCAGCACATTTTGCCGGGTTTTCACATCTCCCTGTAAATCGAGATAATGTTTAAAGGGCTCATTTTTAGCCTCAACGGTCGTTACCAGAAGGATCTTGGCATTTTTATCCATGGCATTTATAGCCGAATCGAGCATTTTTATTTCGCTGCTCAGTATTTTTTGCTGCTCAGAAATCTCTTGTTTTTTCGATTTTATCGCCTCGATATTACCTTCGGTGATTAACGATTCTATCGATTTATTGGGGCCGTTCTGGCATCCGGACAGGGCAAATGTTATGGCGATTATTAAGATGGTATTTTTCATAGCTCTATGAAATATATATTGTATTAATTATTGAGGATGGTTTCAAGCTCTACTTTTCTATTGATCACGTCGACCATAGATTGCAGGAAGTCTCCCTGAGCTGTATACAACTGGGTTTGCGCCTGACGTAATTCAAAACTGGTAGCCAGTCCTTCCGCGTATTTGGTCTGATTCTTTTTCTCGATCCTTTCGGCAAGATCAAGGTTATCTTTATTGGTTTCATAAGTTTCAATCGCAAAAAGATAATCGCTTTTTGCCCGTTCCAATTGCAGTCTTAACTGTTGCTCTGTTTCGGTCAGCTGCGTTTTGGCCTGTTCATATGCGATCTTGGCGCGTTGGGTGGTGGCACTCCTGTTCAGGGAACTGAAGATGGGAATATTCAGGTCGAACCCAAGTGTAGAAGCCTGAAACCATTCAACTCCGCTACCGAAAAAATCGAACTGATCGCTGAAAGAATTGGTGCCGTAATTCACAAATGCATTAAGCGTGGGTAGCGCTTTACTTTTGGCAAGTTTTAATTCGTAGTATCGCTGCTCATTCAGATTGAAAACCAATTTATAATCCACATTATTCTCCATGACAAAATTTGTGTCGAGGAGGCCAAAATCTATCTGCTTGAGCACCAGGTCATCCAGGTTTTCTTCAAGCTGGGTTTGATTCTCTACCGGAAGACCCATAACCAGGTTGAGCATTTGAAGTGTAATTTCTTCGAACCTAAGCGCATTCTTAAGAATATTGTTTATCGAGGCCAGAGTTATTTTTAATTGCTCCACACTCTCTTCATCACCAAGGCCATTTTCATAAAGCCTTTCTGTTTCAAACAAATTCTTTTCCAG
>JBDNAQ010000062.1:0-5863 GCA_039768345.1 Flavobacteriaceae bacterium | reverse complement strand
TCGTCAAGCCCGTTGGCAGATCTGTTGCTGCATAATCAAGAACGCCACTCTCAGGATCTGTCGCCTCTATCTGCAATGAAACCACTTCTCCTTCAAAATTATTCTGATCGCCCGGATCTGTAACAACAGGAGGTTGATTTGCCGGAACAGCTATGACCCACTCAAAATTGACTGTGGCAGATTCTATCGGAGTTCCATCATCTGAAACTGTAACGGTTACTGCAAAAGGACTGCTCGCGGCTGCACCTGCGGATACCGTCCCGCTTATTAAACCGGTTGCTAAATCTATAACCAAGCCTGTTGGTAATCCTGTTGCGGTATAGCCAAGTACACCACTCTCAGGATCAGTTGCATCTATCTGCAATGAAACTACTTCTCCTTCAAAATTATTCTGGTCGCCCGGATCTGTAATAATTGGAGGTTGATTAATTGGCGACGTAACCATTATGGTAACAGTATTCGTGCTCGTATTACCATCAATGTCCCCGACCGTTAACTCAACATCATAATCTCCAACTGCGGTAAAAGTATGTGTAGGATCCGCTGTGGATGAAGTAGGAGTTCCGTCCATGAAATCCCATAGATAACTTGTCACACCAACATCATCAAGGGAGTTACTTCCAGTAAAATTAACTGTTAAAGGTACCTCCCCACTTACCGGGTCGGCTTCCGGAACGGCAATTAGATCTCCTTGTTCTCCAATAATCCAATCAAATTGAACCGATGATGTTTCCTGCGGGTTACCATCGTCGACAACTGTAACCTCTACATCATACGGACTATTATCTGCAGCACCTGGTCCCCCTCCTGTAGAAGATTCAGGAAAACCATCTAAATCTGTACCAGAGTAATTTGGACCATCTACTTTGTACATTGCAATTCTGTCTATGGCATGGCCTAAAGACCTTTCCGAAACCTCCATGGTATAGGTACCAGGATTTACGAACCAAACATAAATATTGTGATCATCATTGTCACTGGTGAATGCTTCCCATTGGTAAACTTCCGATTGTCCACCACTTAAGTACACTTTAAAAAACCCATTGCTTCCATTACCATTTGGTGTTGTCCCGGCAGTAATCCTGGAACTTCCTATAGGGAAAACAATTTCATTTTGCGGGCCTTGTAAATTGGCAATTATTTGTGCTTCTGTGCCCGGAGGTCCGGCTGAATTATCCGTGCCAAAAAACCACACATCATTATTATTGGGGAATCTTAGCCAGGCATCATTCTCTTCTGTCGGATCAGAGCCGCTATAAAAACTATTCCAGATAAAACGATAAACCCCCGGAGTTGTTATGTTGATCTCGTAAGGTATGGTTCCACCGTTTTGCTGAGCAAAACTATTGGTCCCACTAAGAATTCCTGTTTCGCCATCCAAATTAGTTATTGACCAGTTTGGCACTAAATTTCCAGATTCGGTCTCAATTATCACCAAACCATTTTGTTCATTAAATGCATTTCCACCTCCGGAACCGGTTGAAATAGTTCCAGAAATGACCCCTGTACCTGGGTCTATTGTCAAGTCAGGTGGAAGACCGGTAGCAGAATAAGTAAGATTATTTGAACTTGTCGCTACTATTTGCAGAGAAACAGGATCTCCTTCATAATTGTACTGATCTCCCGGATTTGTTACATCAAGGGGTATTTCAACATTATTTGATAAGGGTATATCAACTGAAGCAGTGGCTCCATAATTTATAGTTAAAGTTGCACTTCGATTCGTTCCGGTCCCGGATAATGAGACCGTAACAGTTTGAGTAGCACCTGGGTTTAACAAGCCATTGGTCAACGCTCCTGTATCTATCGCAAAATCTGCTGCATTTGCCCCTGTAATTTCCATTGAACTAATAATTAACCCAACATTACCATTAATAACATCCAAATCAATATCCTCACTTGTTCCATCGGCAATTAAAACGGATGCAGGTACAGAAAGTGTACTTGCAACGCTAGGCAAACCAATAGGTGCGTCTACTCCCAAAAACTCCATGTTTTTTTGGTTGCCACCTCCCTTATTAGGTGACCCTGCAAGGATATGGACTCCGTTTCCGGAAACAATAGCTTGCGTACCATGACGTTTAAAATTCATATCCGGAAGCCTTGTCCAGGTTCCTGTTGAAGGGTCGTATTCTTCAGTAATCGTCAGCGCATCATTAGTATTCACGCCATAAACCAATTCATTTTCTACTTCACCACCCATTACAACCAGCTTACCATTAAAATTTGCTACAGCGGGAGCTCCCCTAGGTGTTGGCAGATTGTCTGAAGAAGGAAGTGTACTCCATGTACCGGAGGTGAAATTAAATACATCTACCTCAGAAATTACAGGTTTGAATACACCTTCTGCTCCTCCGGATAATCTTCCACCGGCTGCATATAGATTATCTCCAATTACAATAGCATGAAAATGATCCCTTGCTCTGGGAGCATCAGCTAAGGTCGTCCAGACACCTGTAGCAGGGTCATATTCGTCAAACCATGCTACATAACCCCCATCATGACCGTCATTGTTTCCTGCAACTATATAAAATTTATCATTATACACTACAAGGCCTGCTGAACCCCGTTTTCTTGCTTGCGGAATCTCGGGGCCCTGAATCCACTCCTGGTTGGCCGGATCGAATGCCCAGATATAATCGGCAGGGATTTCGTTTGGAAAGGCATTGTCTTTAAAAGCCCCTATTACCCAGATCAATCCCTGATATTCAGTTGCCTGATAATGGTTAAATTCTACCGGTGCCGAGTCTACCAAAGAAGTCCAGGTATTACTCGTATAGTCATAAATATCTAGTGTTCTGGCGCTCTCACGTCCACCCATCAGATAGAACTTATCGCCTGCCTGAACAAAAGAACATTCATGACGCGCTGTATAATTTTCATTCTCATTTTTATCTGTCCAAAACAAGTTACCTGAAACATTCCAGGTAAATACCTGCGTAGCAGGCGCAGAACCTGGCTTAAGCACAGTTACACGAGTCGTATATATACCATCCCCATTAGGACCACCTACCCCTGCCTGCACATCAATGGTTCCGGTAATCTCTCCAGTATTTAGATTTATTGAAACTCCAGCGGGTTGTCCGGAAATGTAATACGTTATACTTTCTCCCGGATCACCACCACTGGCAGTTGTTGAAAGATTTACCTGTTCCCCTCCATTATTATCTTGATCAGATATTGAATTAAGGGTTAGCGCAGGAAATGCCTGGTTATCCACAAACACTTCAATAGCATTTACCGTTGGATTTTCAATTACATGTCCAAAACTAATGTTAAGCTCACCATCAGTTAAAACTACAGGAAAAGACAACATTCCTGCCACTTGATGGCCAAACTCTGTGATTAAATCCAAATTATCCCTAACCAAATTTCCTTCAATAAAAATATCAAACACACGATCACCAGGTTGGCTGGTATCTGAGAATCTATTGGACAAATA
The DNA here is from genome assembly GCA_039768345.1 of Flavobacteriaceae bacterium. GTDB lineage: Bacteria > Bacteroidota > Bacteroidia > Flavobacteriales > Flavobacteriaceae > JAHEJJ01. The sequence goes on along the minus strand of JBDNAQ010000062.1, from coordinate 2,421 downwards.
TAAATTCACAACATAATCTCCATTATCCAAAGGATAAGTATACTCCATTTCTGGTGCACTGGCGACATCATAGCGCTCCTGAGCAAACAATCCATTAAATGTTGACTCGTCTAAATATGCAGGAATGGACTGATCCCGGTTTTCATAAGCTATACTTCCTAATTCATTAATCAAACCTGTATTTACAGAATAATTATCACCGGTTTGAATTCCTTGTACACTATTATCTTCCCAATTGAGATGTATATCCGTAGAAGTTACATTAGTTCCACCTGAATTTACTCTGAAAGCAGTAGCGTCAATTACATTAAATACAAAATTTATGACTACCGCATCGCTGGTTAATCCATCACTGTCATCTACTGTTATCTCAACATTATAGGGACTTCCAGCCGCAGCGCCTGCATCAATAGTTCCTCCAATTTGACCGTTAGTAGGTTCAATTGTAAGTCCTGTTGGAAGACCAACCGCAGCATATTGTAAATTTCCATCACCACCATATGCATTAACCCCAAGACTTCCATTCAATTGTTGTCCTGAATTGCCCAATTGGTCTGCTATGGGATGTACATATATTGGTGTTTCCGTGTCGGGAGCATCCAAAATTTCAATTGCGTTTATCAATGGGTTCTCAATCGATCCATGTAAAAACGAAATATCAATAGCACCATCTGTAATATTCAAAATATGTGTTACAACCGTACCTATCTCATGTCCGTAAGTGGCCGATAGATCAACATCATTCAATAAAGGAAGTACAACGCCTTCTATTTCCACATCAAATATTCTTTCACCGGGTTGTGAAGTTCCGGCAAAACTATTTCCCATATAGAGCCTTACTTCATAATTCCCGGATAGTGTTACCGGAAATGAATAAGTCAAATTAGGATTTCCTGCGGTATCATCATATCGCTCTGTTGCATAAATTGAAAGTGGTGTAGATGACTGATCTACTGACCCATCTACGGGCATTGTAGATGACGGAAAAAAATCATTAGAGCCTGCCTGTGTTAGATATGGAGAAATGTTTGAAGTTTGATCAACTCCCCAATCCAATCCACCATCAATAGCAGTGATTTCGGGACCCCCACTATTTACCCTATATAGGACAATTGGTGTGTCTGTTACAGTTACTGTAAATGTTTGTTCTACAAAAAATGTATCTGCATCCGTAGCCCTAATAGTTATATCCGAAATGGCAGAAGTAGCCGGGTACGATAATGTAAGCGTGCTTCCGGCAATAGAAGCACCAATACTCGGATTCGTATTCCCTTCAACAGAATAAGTTAAGTTAGCTGTACCATTGTCATCATCAAAAAACTGATCCAGATCATTATCTTCATCCGCCGTATTAATAAGTCTAGTAATGTCAGGAATCTGCTGAGCAATAGTGGGTACTTCTCCAGTTACATTCAGAAAATCCCAGGTTCCTTCTAATTCTACACCAGGAGTATTAGAAGTACCGATAAAACCTACGGCGAGATCAGTGTTACTTTGTTGTATAGCTGTAAGAATGCTGCCTTGTGCTGTAATTGTTCCAATATCAGTCCTAGTCCCACCATCAATTGCGTATTGAAGATCTACCTGGCCGGTAGCCGGGTCAACAACAAAATAGAAAACAACATCACTTGTAGGTCTGTCTTGTATGGCAATTGGAATATTTATGGGTGTTTGAGGCACATCGTTTATTTCCTGTAGTGCTGTAATACCATCGGTCGTAATCACAATTTTAATATAATTACTCTGGGTACCATCGCCTATAAAATGACCCAATTCGCCGCCGACAGCAGCAGTGTTACCATAAAGTCGCAATGGGCCCGTAAAATTTATCAGGTTCCCAATCACTGTAAAAGTACCCGTATTCTGATCGGTCTGAATCCCATATTGATAGCCCTTTTCCTGAGTATTCGTGGTCCCAAGAGCAGTACCTGAGGTCATATGTGAAGTCATTAGTCCAGGGGCTCCTCCCAATACGTCGTCCGGGTTTGGTCCCTGGCCTCTATCGTCCAACCATTCGAGCCAATTAGCTCCGGTATCCCCATTGTTCATAAGACCCGTCAACCCCAGGCCAAAAATACCGCCTAATCCCTGTTGATCATTAAAAAGGTCGTTACTAATAGGTAATGTAAATGCATCACTTCCTGATGTGGTTGGATCACCCAATTGAAATGGATCATTAGAATCAGGAATGCCATCGGCATCGTCATCAGTATCGTTTAAATCTGAAACCAAAGGCGCTCCTGCAGATTTATCAAAGTCATCCGGCTGGGAACCTCCATTACAAGGATCTGTTCCATTGTCTTCTTCATCCTGATTGGTATAACCGTCATTATCATAATCAGCATTTGCATCATACCCAGGTTCACCCGGATTAATGCAAGTAACAAAATCCTGTGGTTCAAAAACCACGATCTTTCCATT